>JAHJSJ010000037.1 GCA_018830415.1 Alphaproteobacteria bacterium
CGGCGGTAATCACTGCGATCTCCGCGACGGAAGTCATTGCGCTCTCCGCGACGGAAGTCACTGCGATCCCCTCTGCGAAAATCGCTGCGATCATTGTTCCAACGCTGCCGGTCGTTGCGATAATCGGCGAGATGCCGATTGGCGCGTTGATCAGTGCGATTTTCGATCCGATTAGCCCGGAAATCGCCGCGCCGCTCAATGCGGTTGGCCCGCGCTTCGCTGCTACGATCAACGCGGACAGCGGCGCGATCCCGGGCACGCTGGTTGAGTTGGTTAGCACGGACATCACCGCGTCGTTCTACCCGATTAGCGCGCGCTTCACTGCGGCGTTCAACCCGCTGCGCTCGCGCCTGACCCTGACGCTGGCGATTTTGCGCCCGCGCCTTTTGGCGTTCGCTGCGGTTTTCGCTGCGCACTTGCGGGCGCTCGGCACGGGCCTGCGCGCGCGCCTCGCTGCCCCTGTCGGCCCGGTTCTGCGCTTCGGCAGGTGTGGCGGGTAGCGATAAGGTGAGTGCGAGCGCCAAAGCTGCCAGCGATCCACCCTTGAAGAAAAGGTTTGTCATCGTTGTTGCCTCCAGTGTCGCCGGCCCACCACAAGCGGCTAGTTGATGAGTCGGACATAGCCTGTCGAGACTGTCGCAGGGATGAACCATCGCATAAATGTTCAGAAAAAATGTTAATAATATGAATGACGTTTCAAATCGAGACAGAGCAACTTGACTGCCAAGGGCGCGCACCCAAAGGCGAAAAGGCCATGTTTGAAACGCTCGACGATGTTCGCACAGATTGCATCAACCGCCTGATCCGTGTGGCGGTGTTATCTGGGGGAGGGGCCGGACTCGCCTTCGCCGCACCCAACCTCAGGCCTGCCGTCAGAGTTTGAGAGGGTTGCGCTGCCCCCACCTCAAAACGGGGGCAGCTGTCCGGCAATCCTACCGCGTTAGCTTCTTGTAAGCCAGCCGCGTCGGGCGATCCGCTGCATCGCCCAGACGGCGGCGCTTGTCTTCTTCGTAGGCTTCGAAGTTGCCTTCGAACCATTCGACATGGCTGTTACCTTCGAAGGCGAGGATGTGAGTGGCGAGGCGATCGAGGAAGAAGCGATCGTGGCTGATCACCACCGCGCAGCCCGCAAAGTTTTCAATCGCGTCTTCCAGCGCGCCGAGCGTTTCGACGTCGAGATCATTGGTCGGTTCGTCAAGCAGCAGCACGTTGCCGCCCTGCTTCAGCATCTTGGCCATGTGCACGCGGTTGCGTTCCCCGCCCGAAAGCTTGCCGACGTTCTTCTGCTGGTCAGCGCCCTTGAAGTTGAACGCGCCGACATAGGCGCGGGTCGAGGTTTCCTGCTTGTTGACCGTCATGTAATCGTGCCCGCCGGAGATTTCCTGCCACACGTTGTTGTCTGGATTCAGATGGTCGCGGCTCTGGTCAACATAACCAAGGTGCACGGTGCTGCCGATTTCGATCGTGCCGCTGTCGGGTTGTTCCTTGCCAGTGATGATCTTGAACAGCGTGGATTTGCCCGCGCCGTTAGGCCCGATGATGCCAACGATGCCGCCCGGGGGCAGCATGAACGACAGGTTTTCGAACAACAGCTTGTCGCCGTAAGCTTTGGTCAGGCCCTTGGCCTCGATCACCTTGCTGCCCAATCGCTCGGGCACCTGAATCACGATCTGCGCCTTGCCGAGCGAACGATTATCCTGCGCGTTCTGCAATTCTTCAAACTTGCGGACACGCGCCTTGGACTTGGTCTGACGCGCGGCAGGGGTCTGACGAATCCATTCGAGCTCGCGTTGCAGGGCTTTCTGCTTGCCGCTTTCCTCGCGGCTTTCCTGCTCCAGTCGCTTGGCCTTCTTTTCGAGATAGGTCGAATAATTGCCTTCGTAGGGGTAGTAGCTGCCCCGATCGAGTTCGAGGATCCATTCAACCACATTATCGAGGAAGTAACGGTCGTGGGTGATCATCAACACCGCGCCGGCATATTCCTTGAGATGGTTTTCCAGCCACTGCACGCTTTCGGCATCAAGGTGGTTGGTGGGCTCGTCCAGCAGCAGGATCGAAGGTTTCTGGATCAGCAGGCGGGTGAGCGCCACGCGGCGCTTTTCGCCGCCCGACAGGCTTTCCACACCCATATCGCCCGGCGGGCAGCGCAGCGCCTCCATCGCGACTTCGAGCTGGTTGTCGAGCGTCCAGCCGTCAACCGCGTCGATCTTGTCCTGCAATTCGCCCATTTCCGCGCCGAGTGTTTCAAAATCGGCATCCGGTTCGCACATCAGCGCGCTGATTTCGTTGAAGCGATCAACCATGTCGGCGACCCCGCGCGCGCCGTCCTTGACGTTTTCGAGCACGGTCTTGGTCGGATCGAGTTCCGGTTCCTGCTCCAGATAGCCCACTGTGATGTTCTCACCCGGCCAGGCTTCGCCGGTGAAGTCCTTGTCGACCCCCGCCATGATCTTCATCAGCGTCGATTTGCCCGCGCCATTGGGGCCGACGATGCCGATCTTCGCGCCTTGATAGAATTGCAGCGAGATATTGGCGAGCACCGGCTTTTGGGCACCGGGGAAGGTTTTGGTCATGTCCTTCATGACAAAGGCATATTGCGCGGCCATCGGATCAGTCCTTTACGGGATCGAAAAATCAGGTTGGGAGGTTTGGCTGCGCAGATAGGGAAGGGCAGGGGCAAGGGCAAGCGGCTAGACTTGTGTCCCGCGCGGCGATAGCACCCGTTTCCATGAACACTCCCATGACCGCGCTGTCTGCGCTTTCGCTCGCTTTGCTCTCCGCCCCCGCTGCTGGCGAGGCACCCACGCTTGAATCGCAGGCTGACCTGGCATCGACAGATGACACGCTGGCATGGGATTTTGTCGAGGGCATCACCACCGAAGTCGGCCCGCGTCAGGCTGGCACCGAGGCCGAGGCGCGCGCGCGCGCATGGGCGATGCAATGGCTTATGGCCAAAGGCTTTGCCAATGTCGCGGACGAACCCTTCATGATGGACACCTGGGTGCCCGGCGACATCGCCCGCGCCCGCGTGACTGCACCGTTTGCGCAGGATATGGTTGTCCTGCCGCTCGGCAATTCTGCCGCAACGCCTGTCGGCGGGGTCGAAGCTGAAGTGGTGTTCTTCCGCACGGTGGACGATCTGCGCGCCGCGCCCGAAGGCAGCCTGAAAGGCAAGATCGCCTATATCAGCCATCAGATGCGCCCCGCGCAGGATGGTTCGCACTATGGCTTTGCCGGGCCTGCACGTTGGGTTGGCGCAGGGATCGCGGCAAGCAAGGGCGCGATTGCCACCGTCATCAAGTCGGTCGGCACCGATTACCACCGTAACCCGCACACCGGCGGCACCAGCTTTCCTGAAGGTGTGAAGCCGACCCCGGCGGGCGCACTGAGCCTGCCCGATGCCGAGAACCTTGAACGGATGTTTGCCCGCGCTGGGGGCCGTCCGGTCACCATGAAGATCGAAATGAACCCGCGCCAGATCGGACAGACCCAAAGCGGCAATGTGGTGGCTGAGGTGGTCGGACGCAATCCGTCGCTCCCGCCGGTGCTGCTCGCCTGCCATATCGACAGCTGGTGGAATGCGCCCGGCGCGTTTGACGATGGCGCGGGCTGCGGGATCATCGCAGCGGCAGCGTTTCACGTGAAACATTCAGCCCAGCCCCTGCGCACCATCCGTATTTTGATGGCAGGCGCGGAGGAAACCGGCCTCTGGGGCAGCCAAGCCTATAGCAAGGCGCACCTGGACGAGCCTGTCGCTGTTGGAATTGAGAGCGATTTCGGCGCCGACCGGATCTGGCGCTTTGACAGCAATTTCCGTGAGACAAACCCGGCATTGCACAAACGCATCGCCAGCGCGGTTGCCCGGTTTGGCGTATCAACTAGCAATGAAGTTGCCACCGGCGGGGCCGATCTCAACATCGTGCGCGATCAGAAGGGCGCGTTGGTTGATCTGCAACAGGACGGCACCCGCTATTTCGATCTGCACCACACGCCCGACGACACGCTCGACAAGATCGACAAGGCCCAGCTGCGTCAGAACGTCGCGGTGTGGACGCAGGTGGTCGGCATCCTCGCCAATCAGGAAACCGCAATCCTGACCGGCACCCCGATCCCCGCCGCCTCGCCGATCATGCAGGCGCAGTAATTATTCAGACGGATTGCAGGGCTCAACAGCGGCCATTATCCGCAGGAAATTGCCGCCGATCAGTTTTGCAATGTCAGGCGCCCCCATCCCGCCGCGCAGCAATCCGGCCACATAGTGGGGTAGGCGGGCATAGGAATCGAACACGGGTTTGTAATTGGCATCCATATCCGTGCCCATGCAGACGTGGTCGATGCCGACCGCGTCGACCAGTTCGAACGTCCGGGTAACGAAGCCGCGCAGATCGGTGATCCCGATCCCCGCCGGCCACGCGCCCAGCAAACCGCCGCCGGTTTCGGCCACGGCTGACGCCAGATCGCGGGACACAAAGCGGGGGTGGTCGATACCGCCAGCCTTCGCCGGGTGGATATGGACATGGCTGGCCATGACCGGCCGGGATGAAGCCTTGATTATCCCGAAAGCGGTGGCTTCGGATGCGTGGGCGACGTCAATCAGCATCCCGGCGGTGTTCATGGCCTTGACCACGGCGATGCCTGCGGGGGTAATGCCATTGTGAACCGGGGTGCCGGTGATGATGTCGCCCAGTTCATTGGTGCGGTAATGCATCAGCGTGACGGATCGCACGCCATCAGCATAAGATTGCACCACGCGATCGGCCCTGCCTTCGAGGTAATCCCCGCCTTCAACCGTGAACAGCGCGCCGGGCTTGCCAGCTTTGCGCGCGGCGGCAAAATCACTCACCGACCTGACCGGATAGGCCAGCCCGCTGTCCACCAACTGCTGCAAGTTGGCAATTTGCCGCTGATAGCTGGCCCATGCTTCGCCGGGTTCAAATTCGCGAACCGCGGCGAGCCCTTCATCGACAAAGCCGATCGCCTGAAAATCGGCCACGGCGGCAAAGGCGGCCGCTGTCAGCCCTCCGGCCTGCATATCGCCGATGCTGCGACTTTCGAAGGAGCCCAATATGACTGCCGCACGCGACATTCCCGAAACATTCTCTGCTCCGCTAACGAAGGTTCTCCCCGGATGGGCATGGGCATCAATCGACGGATATTTTTCCAGCAATGACCGCGCCATTGCCAGCTCGTCCGCAGTGAAATCGTAGCCCAGTGGAACCAGCGCAGGGTGTTTAAGCCGATAGGCGGCTGCGCCAAATCCGCCAACCACGACATCCGCCCCGCCGATCAGAAAATTGCGTTTTGTCATCAGAGCCATTGCGCGCTTCCATCCCTATTTTTTGAGTATTGAGGTCACTTCAGCGCCGGGCTTTGGCTTGCGGGCTATAGGCCCAGCATTCCAGTTCGACCCGCCCGTCATAGGCGAGGCCGGTCGATCCAAAGGCGCTGCGGGCTGGCAAGCGATCCGGTTTGAAATAGCCGACATAGACGGCGTTGAACGCAGGCCAATCATTCATGTCGGCCAGCATCACCGTGCATTTGACGACATCATCGAAATCCAGGCCATGCCGCGCCAACACCGCGCCGATATTGTCCATGGTCTGGCGGGTTTCGCCCGCGATCCCGCCCGCCGCCAGCGTTGTTCCCCCCGGAGCAACGCCGATCTGGCCCGACAGATACAGCATGTCGCCCACTTGCACCGCTTCGGAAAACGGCATCCCTTCGGCGGCGTGATAGGTCGGCTCCCCGGCGCTCGACGCGGCGGGGGCAAGGGCTGTGCCCGCCGCCATGGCGGCAGCAATGGTGTAATGGAACAAGCGGTTGGTTGGCATGAAAGGTTCTCCTTCCTATCGGGTTTCGGGCGGTGTGCCCTGTTTCACAAGGCGCAGTCCCAACGCATAGACAAGCACCAGCATTGTCACGCCTGCAAACGACCATTTCAGGGTCGTGAAGATGCTTGCCATCCAGGCCAGCGCCACCGGTTGATCCGGGTGCAGGCTAAGAAGCATGAAAACCGTGGCATTTTCCAGAATGTCGAAACCGAACAACAGCAGCGGCGGCGCGAACGGCCAGCGGGCGTGTTCCAGCCGGGTGGTGCGCATGACAAGCGCAATCGCCCAGACGAACAACAGCGTATAGCTGATCGGATAGGCGATATCCGCCGTCACCAGAAATATCCGGTAGGAACTGCGGGCAGCATCCGAAAAGGCACTGATATTCGCAAACGCCTCAGCCGGGGTATAGGCAAACATCAGATCGAGCGGCCCCGCGCCGGGGGTCGTCAACAATTCGGCCCCAATGCGCGGCATCACACCATAGCGAATGCCCCCGCAGATCAGGGCGACGATCACCAACCGCCTGATAGTTGCCGCTGCGATCAGACTGTCGAATAGCGCCATTGTCGATCCCTCCTCCCAAAGGCTTAGCGAGATGGGGAGGCAAAGGAAACAATCGGGCGATCCGGAATGGCCGTACGCGAATCAGGCACCACTTCGGTGATCCCATGGCGGCGAAACCGCAAGCGCACAATCCGCTACGACAAACAGCGTTATCGGGACTGGCACCTCGTCGAAAATGACTTTTGCCGCCTCAAGGAGTTGCTTCGCCGCCCTTCGGGTCCGCCGTATCGTCACCCGCTACGACAAGCTTGCCGCCAACTTCCTATCAGGTGTGGCGCTCGCCACCGCTGCCGCCTTCCGGCTCTGAATGAGCCTGGACTCTAATAGTGATGTAAAATTATAAAAATCTATATTCATATGAAAATGTAACCTTACCAAAATTCAAACGAACCCCTTTTTATAAGGGATATGGATATCGAATTTTTTGAATTAACAACCGGAAGAATTTATATTAGAATATAGAATGAAATACATATGCGAGGAAATAAGCATGGGCTCTGGTAATATTTATGACAAAAAAATCAGTCTTGTCTTACAGGGTGGCGGTGCACTTGGTAGTTATCAAGCCGGTGTTTATGAGGCGATTGCGGCATCGCGTTACTGCCCTGACTGGGTCGCAGGCATTTCAATTGGCGCGATCAACGCTGCCTTGATTGCCGGGAATCCCCCCGAACACCGGGTCGCGCGTCTGCGTGAATTCTGGGAAACGATTACTGCGCCATCATCGATGTGGCCCGCTGACCTCAAAGATCCTTGGTCTGCGTGGCAAAAGAAATTGGGTGGGCAGGCTGCGTTGATGTTTGGCCAGCCCGGATTTTTCACGCCGAACAACTTGTTCGATTGGCTTGGGGCGACCCAACCGGTCAGCTATTACAAGACTGAAGAACTCAAGGCCACGCTGGAGCGGCTGGTCGATTTCGACCTGATCAACCATCCGGATGGGATTCGCCTGAGCGTCGGGGCAGTCAATGTCCGCACCGCCCGGTTCGCCTATTTCGACAGCGCAGAAATGCCCATCAGGGCCGAACACATCATGGCCAGCGGGGCGCTGCCGCCCGGATTCCCGCCGGTGGAGATCGATGGCGAATTCTACTGGGATGGCGGGCTGGTTTCCAACACGCCGCTGCAATATGTGCTCGATTACATGCCAAGGCGCAGCCGGTTGACGTTTCAGGTCGATGTCTTTCATGCCACGGGCGACCTGCCGACCAGTCTGGAAGAGGTTGCCGAACGCCAGAATGATATTCGCTATGCCAGCCGCACACGCGACAATACCGACATTTTCGCGCAAAAACATGATGTGCGCCACGCGATCAACGAAATGCTCAGCGCGCTGCCCGAAGAACTTCGCCAACTGCCTGAGGCCAGGCGGCTCCACAGTTTCGGCTGCGTCACGACAATGGACGTCGCCCAGATCATCTATCGTCCGTTCGCGCCGCAAGGGGCGGCAAAGGATTACGAATTCACCCGCCCGACCATGCTCACCCGCTGGAATCAGGGGCTGCGCGATGCCATCGCGACGCTGGATGCAGCCCCGTGGCTGGCACCTGCCGAACCCCATGTGGGGATGCGGGTATTTGATGTGATGCACGAACGGCTGGTGGCACAACACGCCGCAAATCCCGGTGCTCAAAAGGGCGACAGCAATGTTCAGCCGATTGCCGTGAAAAAATCTGCATGACCGCTTCCGACCGTGACGGGCCGGGCCGCCTGCCCGATACCGCCTTCGCCATGCCCTGGGTCAGCCCGTCCTATCCGCCGGGCCCCTATCGCTATACCAACCGCGAACATCTGA
>JAHJSJ010000038.1 GCA_018830415.1 Alphaproteobacteria bacterium
AGCACGCACGGGTGAACAAGGCGGTGATCGCCAACGCCCCGCACCCCTCGATCTTCCAGCGCCTGCTCTACACCCACCCCGGTCAGCGCGCAGCGAGCCAGTACATCCGCGGGTTTCGCGATCCCGCCAATGATGCGTTGGTCAAGGAACACGGCCTCACCGGGCTGCTGCTGAAGGAAGTGAAGTGGGACCGCCCATCCGCGATGGAGCCGGAAGAACGCGAGGCACTGCTGCTCGATTGGCAGAACCGCGATGCGGCGTTCGGGATGCTCAATTACTACCGCGCCAGCCCGATTGACGTGCCACTGATGGATGCGCCGTTTGAAGTTCCCGCAGGCTACACCCCGCCTGCCCTGCCCAAACTCACGATCCCGACACTGGTGATTTGGGCCTTGGACGACCTCGCCCTGCCGCCTGAAAACCTTGATGGGCTGGAGGAGATCATCGACCCGCTCACCATCGTGCAGGTTCCTGATTGCGGGCATTTCGTGCCATGGGAAGCGCCTGCTGCGGTGAACGCGGCGATGGAGGCGTTTCTTGGTGGTTGAGTTAAATCTCCGTTCATCCTGAGCTTGTCGAAGGATTGCCCTTCTTTGTCGAAGAAAAGGACAGTGCTTCGGCAAGCTCAGCACGAACGGGGCTGGGCTAAACCAGCCACGCGATATCCGCGCCGTGGGGATGCGACCACGTCAACTGCGTTTCCTCACCCCCGCCGGGCCAATATTGCACCGTCAGCTTATGGCGGTGGACGCTGCGATCAGCCTCAACCATGATCCACGCCAGCGGACGCTCCTTGGTCGCGCGCGCGCCCGCTACAGCCATCGCCGCCGTTACCCGCGCCTGTTGATCGGCGGGAACATATTGCCAGACAATCGAATGCATCAGCACCCGCGTTTCGCCGCTGGCTTGGGACTTGGCCAGTTCGGCCTCGACGAAATCGGCGGCATTCATTGGCACCAGATCGGGCTTGCGCTGGTGGGCTGCCCGGATCGCGGCATCCATGCGTTCAAACCGGATGGTGTGTTCCGGCCAGATATAGGCCTTTAATCGCAGCGCCTGCGCGGGATCAGTCAGGTCAACCGGCGCGACGTCGCAGCCTTTGGTCGAAACAATGGCGATGTCGCGTTGCGGCGACGGCGAACCATGCCACTGCGGGGCGAAGTGCATCACCGCATCATCCGGCCCCACCATCACCCCGCCCAGATTGTAGGAATAGCGATCCAGCATCAGGTTGATCCCGGCGCTCGACCCGATTTCAAGGCATTGGAAGCGCGGCGGCAGGCCTTGATCGGCGAGCCACAGCATTGCGGCGATAAAATTGGCTGATCGCCCGGCCTCATTGGTCTGCGGTGGCCCGTTCAGCCACGGAAGCAAAGCGGCTTCGTGCGATCGCATAACCGCGCCAATAATCGCCGCGTCATCCACCGCTTCGCCGCGATAGATCGGAGCCAGCTCGGGTGCAGCGTGCGACAGGTGCAGCGCGTGCAGGCCCCCTGCTACCCGCAATGACAGCGCATCAGCCAGCGGCGCACCCTGCCAACCCCGGATGCGCGCCAACAGCACGCTTGCCGCGTCAGTTTCCAGAACGGCTGCGATCCCCGCCACCACCCGCGCAGTGATCGGCGCGCCCGCGTGCTGGCAATAGGCGACCTGATTGGCAAACGCAGTCGTCACCGCGCCGGGCCCGGCGGTGTTCATATCGACGAATTCATACGAAGGACGATCCGCCGAATTATCCATCCCCATTGCCCTTTCGCCGCCTCACCCTTAAGTGCGCCCACGATCATGAACACGAATGACATCCACGACAATCCCGGACAGCTCACCTTCGCTGTCCCGAAGGGCCGCATCCTTGATGAAGCGCTGCCGGTGATGGCGCGCGCCGGAGTGGAGCCTGCTGCGGACTTCCACGATCCCAAAAACCGTGCACTGGCGTTTGCCACCAACCGCGCGGATATACGGTTAATCCGGGTGCGCGCATTCGATGTCGCGACCTTTGTGGCGCACGGTGCGGCGCAGATCGGGATTGTCGGATCGGACGTGATCGAGGAATTCGATTACGCCGATCTGTATGCGCCGGTCGATCTCGGCATCGGCCTGTGCCGCCTGTCTGTGGCGCGGCTGGCCAGCGACACGGATGAACCGGGCAGCGTCAGCCACCTGCGCGTCGCCACCAAATACCCCAGCCTGACCCGCCGCCATTTCGAAGCCGCTGGCGTGCAGGCTGAATGCGTCAAGCTGAACGGCGCGATGGAACTGGCACCTTCGCTCGGGCTGGCGCGGCAGATTGTCGATCTTGTCTCGACCGGCAAGACGCTGAAGGAAAACGGGCTGGTCGAAACCGACGTGATTATCGATATTTCCGCCCGCCTGATCGTCAACCGCACCGCCTTGAAAACCGACCCGCGCGTTGCCGAACTGGTCGCCGCGTTTCGCCGTGACGCGGAACAGCGCAGTGCGAAGACCGCTGCATGACCGCGCTTCTTTCCACGCTCCAGCCTGATTTCACCGCTAGGTTCGACCGTATCGTCGATGCCCGGCGAGAATCCGACAGTGCGGTTGCGGGGCAAGTCACCGACATCCTGCGCACCGTGAAGCAGCGCGGCGATGCGGCGGTGTCTGAATTTACCCAGAGGTTCGATGGCTATGCGCTGGCTGACGATGCCGATTGGTCGATTTCGCGTGATCAGTGCGAACAGGCCTATCACGAACTCGTGCCTGAGCTGCGCGATGCGCTCGAACTCGCTGCGGCACGCATCCGCAGCTATCACGAGGCTCAGCTGCCGGAAGACCGCGACTATGTTGACGCAGCGGGTGTCCGGCTGGGGGCGATCTGGCGGCCGGTGGATGCGGCAGGCCTGTATGTTCCGGGCGGGCGCGCGGCCTATCCATCGTCGCTGCTGATGAACGCCATTCCTGCCCGCGTTGCCGGGGTGGAACGGCTGGTGGTGGTCACGCCCACGCCCAAAGGCAATGCCAACCCGCTGGTGCTCGCCGCCGCGCATATC
>JAHJSJ010000039.1 GCA_018830415.1 Alphaproteobacteria bacterium
AGCGAAGGCAAAATCGTCATTCAGGCGCGCGGCGCAGCTTGCCGGAGCGCCGAGCGCGGTGATGAAGTCCGCTGCACCGGCCATCGGGCCAAGCGCCCTTCCGCGCGGGCCATCGCTCGGATCATCGTGAGCGCGGGGCAGATCAGCAATGCTACCGCTTTCGAGCAGTTCAAGCCGCGCAGCCTCACGCGCGGCGCGGGCCTGCTGCGATGTGGCAGGCAGCACCGGTAAGGCGCTACTGTCAACAAAGCCGATCACGGCATTGGCTTCGTTGCGGCTGGCAAGATCGGGATCGCTCATCAGCGGATCATTAAGCGCGCGCGCGATTACCGGGTCGGGCGCGATTGCCGTGGTATCAAGCGCATGATCGGTCTTCGCCCCCGAACAGGTGGCAATCATCGGGGCAATCATCAAGCACAACAAGGGCAGAATGGCAGGGCGCATCGGCTCGCCATGACACAGGATGGTTAATTTTCCCCCGCGCATGGCAACCTGCGCCGGACATGAAAACGCCTCCGGATACCCGAAAGTAACCGAAGGCGTTTCCCGCGAAGCCCCCCGCCCCGCGCTGGCGACCATTTGGTGGGAATGGCCGCGAGCTGGTATTGTTCATTTATATAACAGGAAATATGAACGGCTGTGCAATGCTGCTGACAGCCACCATTCATTTGGCGGTGGCGCTATCTTGGCTTGCGCAGCGCGGGTGCGGCCCCTAACGGCAGGCTTCCGATGACAGCCCCCGCTTCCTCGCCCGCACCAGCGGCCTCGCCCGCTTCGGGCCTGCTCCCGGCGCTGGGGGCTTACATCATCTGGGGCTTTCTGCCGCTCTATCTGCTGCTGGTGAAAACCGTGCCGCCGTTCGAATTCGTCGGCTGGCGGATCATCTGGACGCTGCCGCTGTGCCTGATCATCGTCGCGTTCCGGCGGCAGTTTCCTGATCTGCTGACGGCGCTGAAAAGCCCGCGCACCATGCTCGCGCTGATGGCCAGCGCGGTGCTGATCGGGGTCAACTGGTTCGTCTACATCTGGGCGATCATGGCGGGGGAGGTTTATGCCGCCAGCATCGGTTATTACCTCAACCCGCTGGTCAACGTGTTGCTCGGCACGCTGTTTCTGGGCGAGCGGCTGTCGCGCTGGCAGTGGCTGGCTGTGGCGATTGCACTCGCAGCGGTCGCGCTGCTCGCGGCGGGCGCGCTTACCAGCCTGTGGATCAGCCTGACACTCGGGCTAAGCTTTGGCTTTTATGGCCTTGTGCGCAAACAGGTTTCGGTGGGATCACTGCCCGGCCTCACAATTGAAAGCGCGATCCTGCTGCTGCCCGCAATCGGCATCGCTGCATGGTATGCGACCAGCCCTGCGGGATCATCTTTCGGCCACGAACCGGTGATGAGCGGGCTGATCATCTTCTCGGGCGTTGTCACCGCCATCCCGCTGTTATTGTTCGCGCTTGCTGCGCGGCGGATGGATTATTCGACGCTCGGCTTCATCCAGTATCTCGCGCCGACAATCGTGTTCTTTCTGGGTCTGACCGTGTTCCGGCAACCGCTTGAACCGGTTCAGCTGATCAGCTTTGTGCTGATATGGATTGCGGTGGCGATCTTTGTTGTCGACCTGTTGGCCAAGCACCGCAAAGCGAAGGTTGTGCCCGCGGTCTAACCCACCAGCCGCCAGCCAAGCGTGGTGCCCGCATGAAACGGCACGATGTCCTCACCCGTCACTTGCAGCACCGGCGGCACCGCCACTTCGGCGCGTTCAAACGTGACGCTGTCCTCATTCACCGGCAGGCGGTAAAACGTCGGGCCGTGCAATGACGCAAAGCCTTCGAACCGTTCCAGCGCGCCTTCCTCGTCAAACACCGTGAGGTAGCTTTCCAGCGCAAAAGGCGCGCCGAAAATCCCCGCGCAGCCGCAGGCGCTTTCCTTGTCGCGTTTGAGGTGCGGGGCGCTGTCGGTGCCGAGGAAGAATTGCGGCGAACCGCTTGTCGCCGCCGCCCGCAGCGCCAGCCGGTGCGTCTCGCGCTTGGCCACCGGCAGGCAGTAATTGTGCGGCTGCATCCCGCCGACCAGCATCGCGTTGCGGTTGATGTGGAGATGCTGCGGGGTGATCGTCGCCGCCACCTGCAGGCCGGCCTGCATCACGAAATCCACCGCATCGGACGTGGTGATGTGTTCGAACACCACC
>JAHJSJ010000040.1 GCA_018830415.1 Alphaproteobacteria bacterium
CCAATGGATGCTTTTCTCGGCGTCGAAGAAGAACTTCATCCCCACCATTGCGAGAAACGCTCCGCCGAATCCGGCAATGCCGATATGGGCCGAACCCACCAGCTCTTCGTACCGCTCCGGATCATTGAGCGACAGGTTCAACGCCTCGACCGGCCCGATCCCGGCGGCAATAGCCACAATCGCCAGCGGAAACACGATCCGCATCCCGAACACCGCAAAGGCGATGCCCCATGTCAGGAATCGCCTCTGCCAGACCTCGTCCATCCCTTTCAGCACCGAGGCATTGACCACGGCGTTATCAAAGCTGAGCGAGACTTCGAGCACTGCGAGGATCACCACGATCCACAGCACCTGTGCCATGCCGATCACCGTGCCGGAACTGACCATGCCGTACCACGCGGCAAGGCCAAGACAGATGAGGGTGAAGATGAGCGAGAAGGTGTAGTAACGCAGCAAAGTCTGCATGGCAAAGTGAGGCCTTGAATAGGAGAGGGTCAGCCCTTGGGCTGGTAGGTCTGTTCTTCGCCGGGGAAGGCGCGGCTGCGCACTTCATCGGCATAGCGCGCAACGGTGCGGTCGATCAATCCGGCGACGTCTTCGTAGCGTTTCACGAAGCGCGGCACGCGTTCAAACATGCCGAGCATATCTTCGGTGACCAGCACCTGCCCATCGCATTGCGCCGATGCGCCAATGCCGATGGTGGGGCAAGACACCGCCTCGGTCGCGGCAATCGCGATCGGTTCAACCACGCCTTCGATAACAATGGCGAAGGCCCCTGCTTCATCAAGCGCCTTGGCGTCACTGACGATCTTCTCGGCCTCGGCATCGGAACGCCCGCGTGCGCCATATCCGCCGAGCACATTGACCGCCTGCGGGGTCAGGCCGACATGGCCCATCACCGGGATGCCGCGTTGATTCAGGAAGGCGACCGTAGGGGCCATCGCTGACCCGCCTTCGAGTTTGACCGCCGCTGCGCCGGTCTGTTTGAGCAGCAAGGCCGCGCTTTCGAACGCCTGTTCGGGCGAACTTTCGTAACTGCCGAATGGCATGTCGATGACCACCACCGCATGATAGGAACCGCGCACCACCGCTGCGCCGTGGTTCGCCATCATCTCCAGCGTCACCGGAATGGTCGATGGCAGGCCATAAATCACCTGCCCCAGCGAATCCCCGACCAGCAGCAGATCGCAATGCGCATCGAGCAATTGTGCCTGCCGCGCAGTGTAGGCGGTGAGCATCACCAGAGGTTCCGCCGTCACCCCATCCTGTTTGCGAGCGCGGATTTTCGGCACCGTCAACCGCCGCATCGGCTGCGGGGTGGGATTGGCACGGCTGGTGCTGGTGTCGAGCTGAAAGGTCGTGGACATGGCCATGCCTCTAGCGATTGCGCGCGCCGGGGGAAAGAGCGCGCTTTCGACTTGTGTTGCGCCTCTGTTACGCTAGCTTGCCGATCATTCGATCGCGCGGGGGATCTGCTTGCGATCAGTGGGAGATTTATTCCAGATGTTTCTAGACAGGGTAAAGCCGCTTGATGCGATCCTCGCAGCGGCGGAAAAGAAATCGCTCAAACGCACACTCGGCGGATTGCAACTGATGCTGTTCGGTATCGGCAGTATCATCGGCACCGGCATATTCGTGCTGACATCTGCGGGGGCGCAGAAAGCCGGGCCGGGACTGATGCTGGCCTTCGCCATTGCGGGGCTGATCTGTATCGTCGCGGCCTTGTGCTACGCGGAAATTGCCTCGACCATTCCGGTATCGGGTTCGGCCTATACCTACACCTATGCAACGATGGGCGAATTTCTCGCCTGGACAGTGGGCTGGGCGTTGGTGCTCGAATACGCCATCGCGGCGAGCGCGGTTTCGGTGGGGTGGTCAGGCTATTTTGTCGGCACCATCCTCAACGAGACATTCGGAATACATTTGCCAGCCGCGCTTTCTGGCGGGCCGCTGGCGTTTGGCGGGGTTGAGGGAGGTATTATCAACCTTCCTGCGTTCGTGATCGCGCTGCTGGTTACCTGGCTGTTATTGATCGGCACCAGCGAAAGCGCCAAGGTCAACGCGGTGCTGGTGGCGATTAAGGTGACGGCGCTTACGGTCTTTATCGTGCTGACCCTGCCCGAAGTGGATGCGGATAAGTTCAACCCGTTCCTGCCTGCCGGCGTTTTTGGTGGCTGGGGCACGGGTGTAGGCGCGGTCGGCGCTGCGGCGACGATCTTCTTCGCCTATGTCGGTTTCGATGCGGTTTCGACCGCAGCTGAAGAAACCAAGAACCCGCAGCGCAACGTTCCGATCGGGCTGATCGGTTCGCTGTTGTTCTGCACGGTGTTCTACATTCTGGTGGCAGCTGGTGCGATCGGGACGATTGGTGGTCAGCCGATCATGGGTCCGGGCGGGCTTCCGTTCCCGGCCGGTTCAGAAGAGCTTGCACGGCAATGCGCCATGCCGGCCTATTCCGCCGCGCTGGTATGTTCGGATGAAGCGCTGGCCCATGTGCTGCGGCAGATCGGTTATTCGGGGATCGGCAATGCGCTGGGCTATGCTGCGTTCATTGCCCTGCCATCGGTGATCCTGGTGCTGCTGTTTGCCCAGACCCGCATCTTCTTCGTGATGAGCCGGGATGGCCTGCTGCCCGACATTCTCAGCCGGGTGCACCCCAAGTGGCAGACCCCGCATGTGGTGACGATGATCACCGGCGCGGCGGTGGCGATTGGTGCCGCGTTCCTGCCGGTGGGCAAGCTGGCTGACATTGCCAATGCCGGAACACTGTACGCCTTTGCGATGGTCGCGCTGGCGGTGATGGTGCTGCGGCGTAAGCGGCCTGATGTGAAGCGGCCATTCCGGGTCATGGGCTTGTGGGTCATTGCCCCTGCGGCGATGGCAGGCTGTCTGTTCCTGTTCTTCAATCTGCCGTTCGAAGCAATGATCGTATTGCCGGTATGGACTGTGGCCGGGGTGCTCATGTATGTCGCCTATGGCCGCAGCCGCAGCCATATGGGCCGCGGGGTCGTGGAAGTGGTGGACGACATATTGGGAGAGGAAACGTTGCTCCCGAAGGGCTCATCCGATTCCTGACTAAAACAGGCTAAGGTAATCAGAGGGGCGCCTGGTTCAGGCGCCCCTTTTTTATTGGCTGACGAAGCGATCGCCAAGCTTGTAAATAGAACATAATATGAACATATGAGTCGTTCAGCTATGTTCTCACACCTTTCATCTGCCCGCGCACTGTCGCGCGCGTCCCATGAATCGCGCTGGCAACCGGGGTTGGCTGATCAGCCGTTTCATTCCGAAATCTTTGCCTCGGGTGATGAAGCAAGCGGGGCGGCGCTGGCGCTGGTGCCGCCGCCTGTGCCGCACGCGGGTTGACCGCCCGCGCCGCGCTCGCCCCCACCGCCGGGTCAGCCTGGGCGCTTGCGCATTTCGGCCCGCCTGCAGCCATCCTTGATCCCGGTGATGACCCGTTACGCCTGCTTGGCGGGTTGCCGGTGGTGGCGATCAGACTCGATGATGATGTGCTCACCGTGCTGCGGCGGTTGGGGGTCAAGCGGCTCAGTGATCTCGCCGGGGTCAGCGGGGAGGGGGCGACCCTGCCGCACAAGCCGCCGCGCGCGATGCGCTTGCGCGCCGGTTCCGCAACCGCCGCTTACCCGCCGCCAATCCGCTGATCCGGCTCGACCAATTGCTGGGCCGGGTGCCCGAACCGCTGCTGCCGGTGATCGCGCAGCCCATGCCGATGGTGCAGCGCCGCTTGATGGAGCCGATCCGTCACCGCGATCTGCTTGACCGGACAGAGCAGATCGCGGTGCTCTATGCCATCACCCGATGGCTATCCGCAGCGGTTCCGCTGGCGCGGGAAGCTGCGCGAAGTGGTGCGGATCGAGGATGCCACCGAGCGGCGTTACTGGATTTACCGGTAGGGAGGGGATCACAGGCGACGGGCGGCGGCGTGCTCGATTGGTTCCTGCATGGGCTGTATGCCTAGGATCCCGACCCTAGGCGTTGTCTTTAAGCCTCCTTATAGGCCTGCTCAGAATTCCTTTACGTGTTTATGCGAAGTTCAGACCATGAACCTCGATTCGATCCCGCGCGCGTCTGATCGCCGACCGATAAGCCTGATGGTGAAAAGCCGGGTGCGCTCGCGCGTGGTGTTCGTCGATCTGATCGACCTGTCCGAAGGCGGTTGCAAGATCCGCGGGAAATCCGGATTTGCCGAGGTGGGCGACCGGGTGACGATGAGGGTGAACGGAATCAACGCGCCGCTCGGCAACATCGCCTGGATTGAAGGGCCAATCGCGGGCGTCGCTTTCGAAGGCGCGATGCATCCTGCTGTGATCGACTATCTGTGTGAACAGGGCGGCGCAAAGCTGGCTGCCCCGCAACACCGCAGGGTCTGACCACCCACTTGCAAGCTTTGCATTTGGCAGAGAGTATATAGGAACATATAAGGAACGCAAAGATGTTCCCAAGGTTCCCAATGCCCCAGAAAGCGATCGAAATCCCTGATGATTTGCTGCCCCTGCGCAGCGACTTTGTCGAACTCGGCCTCGTCAGCTGTTTCAGCTTTCTGCACGGCGCGTCGCACGCTGTTGATCTGATGCTGGCCGCGCACGCGCACGGTTATGATGGAATCGGGCTGGCCGATGCCAATTCACTGGCAGGCGTGGTGCGCCTGCATACCGAGGCGAAGGCGCTCAAGCTGCGCCCGGTGATCGGCTGCCTGATCGAGACGGTGGAGGGACTGGCCTTTCTCGCTTATCCTGAAGATCGCGCCGCCTATGGCCGGTTATGCCGCCTCATCAGTGCCGGGCGGATGCATCTGCTGAGCGCTCCGCTGGCCCGCGCCGACGAGGCCAACCGCTTGATGTCCGAACACGGGCCAAGCGGCCACCCGCGCGACCACCGGATATTGCCAAAATCACGCGATTTTCATTAGGCTTGCGGTATCAACCTCAGCTCGCCTCAAGCGCATATCCGGCTGAACGCACCGTGCGGATCGGGTCTTTCACGCCGTCGATCCCGATCGCCTTGCGCAGGCGGCGAATATGGACATCTACCGTGCGCAATTCGATGTCAGAGCCGGTGCCCCACACCCCGTCGAGCAATTGCCCGCGGCTGAATACCCGGCTCGGGCTTTCCATGAAGAACTTGAGCAAGCGGTACTCGGTCGGCCCCAATTGCAGCGCGCGGCCCCTGCGTTGAACCCGGTGGGCCACCGGATCAAGCTTGAGATCGCCAACCTCGATCGTCTCACCCGCCAGCGCCGGGCGGATACGCCGCATCACCGCCGCCACCCGGGCGAGCAGTTCGCGCGGGCTGAATGGCTTGGTCAGGTAATCATCCGCCCCGGTTTCCAGCCCGCGCACCCGGTCATCCTCAGCCTCGCGCGCGGTCAGCATAATGATCGGGACATGCGCGGTTTCCTTGTCGCGGCGCAGCCGGCGGCAAACCTCGATCCCGCTGGTACCTTCGATCATCCAGTCAAGGATGATGAGATCGGGCACTTCTTCGCTGGCGAGAATCAAGGCCTCGTCACCATCACCTGTGCAACGGACGGAATAGCCTTCGTTCTGGAAACGATATTCGAGCAATTCGGACAGCGCCGGATCATCTTCAACCAGCAGTAATTTGGCAGCGGACATGGGTAAGATGCCTCCTCAAGCCCGCACAGACGGGCGCTGACCAGTGCTATGTGTCATCTACGCGACAGTTTGATGAAACAGAATGCGACAAGTTTTCCACACGAGCGTTACGCATCATCCGTCACATCTCGCTTTCATCGATCCCCTTCGGGCGGATAGACACCCGTTGCTGCAAAGTGCACCATTTCCGCCACATTGGTCGCGTGATCGCCGATGCGTTCGATATTGCGGGCGACGAACAATAGCTGCGCCGCGCTCGAAATGGTCGAAGGATTTTCGACCATATGGCTGACAAGATTGCGGAAAATACTGTTATAAAAGGCGTCAACCTTGGCGTCGGTGGCGATCACTTCGCGGGCCAGATCGGGATCGCGCGCGGCATAGGCAGTGAGCACGTCGTGCACCATATCGCCCGCCAACTCGCCCATTGTCGGCAGCAGTGTCAGCGGCTCAAACCGGCCGCGACCTTCGATCATGCCGACCCGCTTGGCGATGTTTTTGGAATAATCGCCGATTCTCTCGATCACCCCGCCGATTTTCAGTGCAGCGATCACTTCGCGCAGGTCATCAGCCATCGGCGCGCGCAAGGCGATGATTCGCACCGCCAGCTTGTCGACCTCAGTCTCCAACGCGTCGATGCGCTTGTCGCGGGCCACAACGCTTTCGGCCAGCGCCACGTCGCCGCGCACCAGCGCATCGAGCGATTCGGCAATGGCGACTTCGGCCAACCCGCCCATTTCCGCGATCAGGCCGCGCAGCCGGGTGATGTCTTCGTCGAAGGCTTTGACGGTATGTTCAGCCATCAGCCGTACCTTCCGGTGATATAATCCTTGGTGCGTTCTTCGATCGGATTGGTGAAAATATCTGATGTCGGGCCATATTCCACCATCTTTCCGAGGTGGAAAAACGCGGTGCGCTGGCTGACGCGGGCGGCCTGTTGCATCGAGTGGGTGACGATCACGATGGCGTAGCGGCCCGAAAGTTCATCGATCAGTTCCTCGATCTTGGCGGTCGCGATCGGATCGAGCGCGCTTGCCGGTTCATCCATGAGGATCACCTCTGGGTCAACCGCGATGGCACGTGCGATGCACAGGCGCTGTTGCTGCCCCCCCGACAATGCGGTGCCCGAATCGTCGAGCCTGTCCTTCACCTCGTCCCACAGCCCCGCGCGGGTCAGCGAACGTTCGACCACCACATCAAGATCGGCCTTCTTTTCGGCAAAGCCGTGGATTTTCGGCCCATAGGCGATGTTTTCATAGATCGATTTGGGGAACGGGTTGGGTTTCTGAAATACCATCCCGACCCGCGCGCGCAGTTGCACCACGTCCATCCGGTCGGCGTGGATGTCCTCGCCATCAAGCTCGATCAGCCCGGTTACTCTGGCCGTGCCAATCGTGTCGTTCATGCGGTTGAAACACCGCAGAAACGTCGATTTGCCGCAGCCCGACGGGCCGATGAAGGCGGTGACGTAATTGGGCGAGATGTCGATCGACACCGCGTCAATCGCCTTGTTGTCGCCGTAAAAGACCGAAACGTCGCGCGCGCGAATCTTGGCGCTTTCGTCGGTCATATTGGGATGGATCACAGTCACCAGCGTTTCTCGAACTTGTTGCGGAGGTATATAGCGAGGCCGTTCATGGCGAGCAGGAACACCAGCAGCACGATGATAGCTGCACTGGTGCGTTCCACAAAGCCGCGATCAATTTCGTCAGACCACAGGAATATCTGCATCGGCAGCACCGTGGCGGGCGAAGTGAAGCCATCGGGCGGGGTGGCGACAAAGGCGCGCATTCCGATCAACAGCAGCGGCGCGGTTTCACCGAGAGCGCGGGCCATGCCGATGATCGTGCCGGTCAGCATCCCCGGCATCGCCAACGGCAGAACGTGGTGAAACACCACCTGCACTGGCGAAGCGCCAATCGCCAGCGCCCCGTCGCGGATCGATGGCGGCACCGCCTTGATCGCGTTGCGTCCGGAAATCACGATGACCGGCATTGTCATCAGCGCCAATGTCATCCCGCCGATAAGCGGGGCGGAACGCAGGTTGGGGAAAATCGCAAGGAAGATCGCAAGGCCGAGCAAGCCGAAGATGATCGAGGGCACGGCGGCCAGATTGCTGATCGACACCTCGATCAGATCGGTCCAGCGGTTTCTGGGCGCGTATTCTTCCAGATACAGCGCCGACAGAACCCCTATCGGAAAGGCCAGCACAAGCGTGACCAGCATGGTCAGCATGGTGCCCTTGAGCGCCCCCCATATGCCCACCGCCTGCGGACTGGTCGCATCCGAGCGGGTGAGGAAACCCCAGTCCCAGTTCCGCGCAAGCTTTCCTTCGCTGACCAGCCGCACGGCCAGCGCCTGAACTGAGGGCGAGCCTTCGCCCCGCATCGCGGCAGCCAGCGCGGAGGAGGCGGCCAGTTCAAACGTCGCTTTGCGTTCGATCAGCGTGGGATCAGCAGCCAGCGCCGTAGCCAGATCACGCCAGCCTTCGGATGACAATTCTGCGGCAGCATCAGGCCCAAGTTGCTGTTCGGCATAGAACGCCACGACATCGGGCAGGCCCTGCATTTCGAGCGCTTGGGTGGCGCTGGGTGCCGTCAGCGATACCGCATCACCGGTTATCCCGCTTTCGGGAAAGTCGATGGTGACCGCAATCTCGGCGCGCTGGAACCCGCCGATGCCGTTCATCAGCATGTTGCCGAGCAGGAACACCAGAACCGCCACTGAAAACCCGACAGCGGCAAGGCCAAGCAGACGGAAATTGCGTTCATCCCGATAACGCCTCGCAAGGCGTTTCTCGAACGTGGGCGTGCGCGTTGGCCGCGAGGAATCGGCATTCACGTCTGACGTGGGGAGGGCAATGCTGCTCATTCGTAGGCCTCGCGGAAACGCTTGACGACGCGCAGGGCGATGAAGTTCAGCGCCAGTGTCACCATGAACAGCACAAACCCCAAGGCAAAAGCGCTGAGCGTGGCGGGGTGATCGGTGCTTTGTTCGCCGGTCAGAAGCTTGACGATCTGCACCGTAACGGTCGACATTGGCTCCAGCGGATTGGCGGTGAGATTGGCAGCGGGCGAGGCGGCCATCACCACGATCATGGTTTCGCCAATCGCGCGGCTGACCGCCAGCATGATTCCGGCAACAATGCCGGGCAGCGCGGCGGGGAACAGCACCTTGCGGATGGTTTCGGACTTGGTGGCCCCCATCGCCAGGCTGCCATCGCGCATCGCACTGGGAACAGCCGCCATCGAATCATCTGCCATCGATGATACGAAGGGAATGATCATCACCCCCATGACAATACCGGCCGCCAGCGCACTTTCGGTCGAGGCGCTGGTGATGCCGATTGCTACGGCAGCATCGCGGATCATTGGCGCGAGGGTCAGCGCGGCAAAATAGCCATAAACCACGGTCGGCACCCCGGCGAGGATTTCCAGCAGCGGCTTGACCCAGCTTCGCACCCGCGGATGGGCATATTGCGTGAGATAGATCGCGCTCATCAATCCCAGCGGGATGGCCACGATCATGGCGATCACCGCACCGATGAAAATCGTTCCCCAGAACAGCGGCACCGCGCCATAACGCGAAGGGTCGGTCGCTTCGGGGCTGGCCATCGTGTCCGGCCCCCAGAAGGTGCCGAACAGGAAGTCCGCCGGAGAAACGATCCCGAAGAACCGCACTGTTTCAAACACCAGGCTGCCGAAAATGCCCAGCGTGGTGAGAATCGCCACCAGCGACGCCAGCAGCAGGATCATCATGACCGTGCGTTCAACCCGGGTGCGGGCGCGAAAATCGGGGCGCAGCCGCAGAAAGGCAAGCCCGCCGCAAGCCAGAGCAATCAACACGGTCACGATTATGCCGATGATCTTGTAGCGGCTGATAGCTTCCCTGAACGGGGCGACCAGTGCTTCGGCCTCGACATTGAAAACTGCCGGCGCAGTATCCTGCGCCACCGCGCGCGCTTCGCCGATAAACGCGTCGCGTTCAAATCCGAAGGCGGGAAGCTGGGCCGCGGCAGGCGACGCCAGTACCGATTGCATCACCAGTTGCGGCGCCAGCACCGACCATATGGTGATGAACGCCAGCACCGGGATCACCACCCACAATGCGACATACCAGGCATGATAGACCGGACGCGAGGCTGAGCGCAGCGCCGGGTCGCTCGATTGGAAGCTCCACGCCTTGGCCCGGCCGGAAAGCCAACCTGCAAGGCCTAGCCCCATAGCAATCAGGATCAACGTGATCGGCGACATCAATCAGACCTGTGGTTCCTGCACGGGGTGCGCAATTTATTGAAACGAGCTGGCACAGCCGCGAAGCCCCAGCGATTATGTCATGCCCAGCGCATGTTGAAGAAATAAGACACTACTATGACAGTTGTTGGGTTTCAGCTTCGTGCGGTGCTACTTCTTTGTCATGAATGGCGGAATTTTCGGCGTCCGGTTCGGGTTCTGGTTCGGCCACAGGAATCCGCACAACCACGCTTGTGCCTACGCCAAGTTCGCTGGTGATGTCGAGCCGTCCACGGTGGCGTTCCACGATATGCTTGACGATGGCGAGGCCTAGCCCGGTGCCACCCGACGCGCGGCTGCGCCCCGGATCCGTGCGGTAAAACCGGCGCGTCAGGTGCGGGATCTGTTCGGGCGCAATACCTTCACCCTGATCGGCCACCGTAACCCGCGCGTGGCCAGCCTGCACCAGATCGAGCGCCACAGTGACCGGTTTGTCAGGAGCGCCGTATTTGAGCGCATTGTCGACGAGGTTTCGCACGACCTGCTCAAGCTGCTGGCGATCGCCCAAAACGCAAACGTCGGCGTGCAATTCCATCAGCAGTCGATCACTCCGGTTCGATCCGGCAGCGTCGCGAGCGGCGCGTTCAACCAGCGGAAGCAGGTCGATCCGCTCGGTCGGCAGATCATGCTTTTCCGCCTCGACCCGTGACAGGCTCATCAGATCGCTGACCAGCGCCTGCATACGTTGGGCTTCGCGTTCGATGATGCCGAGAAATTTTTGTGCGGTGGCGGTTTCAATGCCGCCATCGCCTTCGCGCAGGGTTTCGACATAGCCGAGTATGGCGGCCAGCGGGGTGCGCAGTTCGTGGCTGGCATTGGCGACGA
>JAHJSJ010000041.1 GCA_018830415.1 Alphaproteobacteria bacterium
CGTGTCGACTATGTCATCGATCTGATCGGAAATCCGGTGCCGGGTGGTGATTTCAACGACGGCGATGACACGCAGAACTTCGATGGCCACTATACTGTCAATGGCGCTTCGGCGCTCTTCACTTCGATCAACAGTGCCTCGATCGTTCGGATTTCCGCTTTTGACGACAATGACAGCGGAACGATACGGAATGTCGGCGACGGCCTGCCAGACCCGATCACGAGTATCGCGATTTCGTTCAACGGGCAGACCACCACGGTCAGCGCGAGCGGCGCGATTACCATTGGCGGACGCGTGTTCACCGTTACATTCAATAATGGTGTCGTCGATGTAGCAGGGGTTGGAGATAACACCCGGATCGCCGCCTTTACGGCTGATGGTTTCAACAGCATCGAATGGGGCTGGGTGGGCGGTAACACGTTCAAGATCGGCGACTTCGGCGCTTCGGTGGCTACCGATACTCCGGTGAGCTTCTTTGTGCCGGTATCGGTGATCGACGGTGACGGCGATATCGTCAGCTCTGGCAATCTTGATGTCACCGTGAACCCGGTCGCCCCCATGCTGGTGCTTGATCTGGATGGGAATGGCGTTGAGTTTGTCGGCACCGATGCCGGAGTGACGTTTGATCTTGATGGTAACGGGATCGCGGAAGCGACCGCCTGGGTCGGCGCGAATGACGGTATTCTGGTTCGTGACGCCAACGGCAATAACCAGGTCGATGGCGCAGCTGAAATCGTGTTCGACAACAGTATGCAGGATGCTTTGGCGGCGCTGTCGGCTTTCGACACGGCCGGTATCGCGGGCGCTCTGGATCCGGCCGATCCGGTCTGGGCCAACCTGAAGGTCTGGCAGGATGCCAACCAGAATGGTGTGGTCGATAGCGGCGAACTGCTTACGCTTTCATCGCTGGGCATCACGTCGATCGCGACTTCGGATGACAATATCCGCTTTTCGGACGCCAATGGTGAGGTGGTGGTGCAAGGCACCGCAACCTTCACGGCGGATGGCACGGGGGGCGCGTTGGACGCAGGAACCTATGACCTTGCCAATGCGCTGATTGACCCCATCCAGGATGCTGGCGCAGCAAGCGGAGAAGCGAGCGTAATCGGTGTTACTACCTTGCCCTTCGCAATCCATGACCAGTCATCCAGCAACACTGTCTCTTCAGCGATCGAGCAGCGCTTGACCGCAAGCACGGTGAACTATGCGGCACTGGCCGGTATGCTGGTGGGGCTGCCGGTGTCTGCCGCGGCTCAGGTGGACATTGACCATTCGCTCGGCAACCGTCTTGCGAGCGACCCGGCGATCCAGATGGTCAGCGATAGTCTGGTGCTGGCTGGCGGCTCCAGCCTTGCTGACTTTGGTGTCGACACGCTTTTGAGCGGCGATGCCACGGCGGTGGCCTCGGTCAGTTCTACAGGCTCACGTTCGACCCGTGATACAGAGACGCAATTCGGCGCGAACCCGTTGGAACTTTCCGACGACGCGCCAGAGGCAGCACCGCAGCAGCTTTCGAGCATTGAGCATGAGCCCCTTGCGACTGATGTCTTCGCTGAAGGCCCGGGTGCATCGGATCATGGCATGATGGAAGCCCTGCTGTTGCTCGGCGGTGAACAGGCTGCCCTGCCCGGGGCCGTCGATCCGAACTTGGCCGGTCTGCTTGGAGAAGGGCTCGCGCAGCAAACCTTGAGCGATGCGCTTGGCGGCAATTTCGTCGACCTCGTGATCGACCAGTTTGTCGATAGTGGTAGCAACGACAATATCACGCATGAGGCGGTGAACACCGATCATCTGGTCAGCCTGTTGTCTGCAGACCTATCCGGGCCGACCTTGGCTTCGGTTTCGGTGCCGGACACATCTATGGTCGACGAGGCCGCACAACTTGCGCTAATGCACGGTTAACAGACGGAACTAAAGGGGGGGACGTTCACATGCGACTCGCGAGACTGGCGCTGGCATCGGCAACTGCTTACATTGTTTTGGCCGGGGGGGCTGTGAGCGCCCAAACGACCAACGCTTCCGATCTTGGGGCGCTGGAGGATGGCGCTCTCGTCAATGAACTGACGAATCGTTACGATGCGGCGTTAACCGCCTCGCTCGATGATCGCCTGACGTCAGCGAATGACAGCCGCCATCTTTGGGCGCTTGAGGCCAAGGTGCAATGCGGGATCGCGTTGGGCTACATGAAGTCTTCGACCCGCGACGAAGCGAGCATCAGCAAGTGCGCGCGGGCGTATGACCTGATGAACCGCACGCCGCGTGCCCCTGCGGCGCGCCCCGCTCTCCCGCCGCCGCCGCCGCCAAGCCGCCCGAATTTCTGCACAGATGCCGGGTTGGTGACAGTCTTTTTCGAGTTCGATTCGACTGAACTTCAGGCCGATTCAATGTCTATTCTGGATTCGGCATCACAACAGGCCAATGCGTGCGGATGGACCGCTCTTGCCGTCGTCGGCCACACTGATCAGGCGGGCAGTGATCAATATAATTTGGCCTTGTCGCAGCAACGAGCTGAGGTTGTCGCAGCGGCGCTGCGGTCAAAAGTGGCTGCGGGGACAGTCATCAACGTAGATGCCAAGGGCGAGGCGAATCCGCGCGTGCCGTTAGCCGACGGAACACGCAGTCCGGAAAATCGCCGCGTCGAGATTACAGCGAAATAACTGGGGGGAATGGCAGAGATGAAAACCGCAAGAAACATCGCCATCGCCATAGCTTTGACGACGTGTTCGTCTGTAGCAATGGCGCAGAGCGAGGCAGGCCCGGTATCGTTGCAGGAGGCAATTGAATCCGCGGTCGCATCCAATCCCGAAATTTCCCAGGCTCAGATGAATACTGAAGCCATTCAGTTCGAACGGGAACAGGCGCAATCGCTCTATTTCCCCACGATTGATGTCGAAGCATCGGCAGGCGCGCGCAGGCTTGAGAACCAGACCCGCAGGGCGCTTGGGATTGCCGATGACTGGCTCAACCCGCTTGAAGCCCAAGTCAAGGGGGACTGGACCATACTCGATTTCGGGCGCCGCCGCGGCGAATTGTTGCGGCAGGCAGCGAGGGTAGATGGCGCATCGCTGCGGGTGCTTGAGCGGTCGGAATTCATCGCTCTGCAAGTGTCGCGTCAATATCTGAACATCCTTTTGCAGGAACGCATCGTCGCCGCAGCCACGGACAATGTTGTGTTTCATGAGCAAATGACCGGTAGTTTGCAGCAAGGCGTTTCCCAAGGCTCGATCAGCGTGGCTGATTTGCAGCAGGCCGAAGAACGTCTGCAGGGGGCGATAGTCCTGAAGACCCAAGCCGAAGAAGATCTGACCAACGCCCAGAACGCTCTCAAGCGGCTGACCGGCCTCGACATCACGCGGGCGAACTTTCCGCCGTCCCTCGCACAGAACCTACCCGGCAGTCAGGAAATAGCGATTGGTCAGGCGCGCACTGCCAATCCGCTGGTGCGTGAAGCGCAGGCCGATGTGGATGCCGCCAACGCAATGGTTACTTCGGCCCGTGGCGAACTTGCCCCGAGGGTTGGTGTTGATGTGACCGGTCGGATCGGCGATGACATTGACGGTTTCAGAGGCGAAACCAATGACATCCAGGGGCGGGTGTATATTCGCTGGCAGATGTTTGACGGTGGTCGCCGCGCAGCGCAGGTTCAGGAAATGATCCGCAGATCAAGCGAGGCGCGTTTCCGCCTGCATGACCGGGTTCGCCAGGCGGAAGAAGACGTTCGCAACGCGTGGACGGCGATGACAACGCAGAAAACGGTGTTCGGTGCGTTGGAACGCCAAGCGCAGGTCAGTGATGACGTGCTCCTTTCCTACCGTAGCCAGTTCAACATCGGGCGCCGATCCTTGCTCGATGTGCTCGATGCGCAAAACACCCGCTTCAACACGCAGGTTCGCCGCGAAACGGCGCGCTTTTCCGAGCTGTTCGCACAATATCAAGTATTGGCGGCAACGAATAATTTCCTCAGCGCGCTTAGTATCGCACCCGGTACGGGAGCCGGGGCCGCAGAACGCGATCGTTTTGATTATGGGCCCTCGCGTCCGGCGGAATTACAGCGACGTCGCTATCCCGAATAGGAGCATAAGCTCCGGAGTATCAGAGTGCAGTACTCACAAGAGTTCACAGAGGCATCCGGGCAGGATCCACTGATCCTTGCGATTGTCCGGGTGGCGATGCATTTCGGAACCCCGGATCCTAGGGTGCTGTTCAATGCGCTTCCGCGGGATGAATCCGGCGCGTTGCCGTTTCATCAGGCAAGCGCAGCGCTTGACCTTGCCGGTTTCAATCACGAGGCTTCGACAGCGCGGCGGCTGCCAAGGCAGCCTGATGCCTACCCGCTCATTGCGCGTATGCAGGACAATTCGGTTGTCGCCCTGCTGGAACTATCGGCAACCGACGTTTTGACCTTTGCCGATGACGCGAGCGAACCAGTCTGGACGCCTCTTTCCGGGTTCGACGGCGAGTTTTCAGGCGAATTCATCAGTGTCGTGGCGAACCCCGACGCGCTTCGTGCCAAGGATGCGCCGTGGCATGCGAAGGGTCGCAACCACTGGTTCTGGTCCGAACTGCGCAAGGAGCGCAAGGCCTTTCGATCGGTATTGCTGGCATCGCTGCTGATCAACATGCTGGCGCTGTCGCTCCCCCTGTTCTCGATGAATGTGTATGACCGGGTCATCCCGAACAGGGCAGAATCCTCGCTTTGGGTTCTGGCTTCGGGCGTTGCGCTCGCCTTTCTGCTGGAATTTGCGCTCCGGACAGCGCGAACCAACGTCGTCGACGAGATCGGCCGACGTTTGGATATCAACCTTTCCCAGAAGTTGTTCTCAAGAATATTGTCGACCCCGATGAATGAGCGGCGGGGCAGCACCGGCGCGCTTGCTGCCCGGGTCAATGAATATACCCTGGTGCGCGAATTCTTTGCGTCGACCACAGTGGTTCTGGTTGTCGACCTCGCATTTCTGGCCCTGTTTATCGCGGTCATTGCCTACATCGCAGGGTGGCTCGCGCTGGTTCCGTTGGTCGCGCTGGTCATCATGGCGATCGCCGGAATGATCCTGCAGCGCAAGGTGATCGACGCCGCCCGCGACGCACAATCCGATGCGGGGCTCCAGCAAACAGTTCTGGTTGAATCGGTTGCCGGAATGGAAACCCTTAAAAGCATCGCCGGGGAACGTCGGCTGCTCGGCAAGTGGCAGTCCCTGTCTCGGATCGGCAGCCAATCGCAGTTGCGGCTGCGGCAGATCTCATCACGGGCGGTCGCGCTTGCTTCGTCATTCCAGCAAGTTTCGAGCGTTTCGCTCGTCGTGGGCGGATATTACCTGTTCGCTGCGGGCGAGATCACCATGGGGGCGATCATCGCAATCGTCATGCTGTCATCGCGATCGCTTGCCCCGGCTGGCCAGATCGCGTTCTTGCTGACGCGCGGTCGGCAGGCACGCGAAGCGCTTGATTCGATCGAGGTGATGTTCGCCGCAGCCGACGAAAGAAAGCAAGGCAGCATCAGCCTGCCTCCATCGCAGCGAGACGGGTATCGCATTGCGCTCGAAGATGTGTCCTTTGCCTATCCCGGCAGCGAAATCGCCAGCATTAGCAACATCAATCTCACGATCGAGCCGGGCGAGCGCATAGCCATTGTCGGACGCGTTGCATCGGGCAAGTCCACCTTGGGCCGCTTGTTGTGCGGGCTTTATCCGCCAACCGATGGCGCGATCAGGATCGAGGGGATCGACAGCCGTCAGTTCTACCCCGCAGAGTTGCGGCGCAATTTCCGCTTTGTTGGTCAGGATGCGAACCTTTTCACGGGCAGCATCCGTGAAAATATCGCCCTCGGATCGCCGGGGGCCCCGGATGCAGATATCATCACCGCGCTGGTCAAAACCGGGGCTGATGGCTTCCTGACCCGCGACGCTGCGGGGTTTGACCGCGAAGTGGGCGAGCAGGGACGCACATTGTCGGGCGGGCAACGCGCATTTCTGGCATTGTCGCGCGCCTTCATGAGCCCGTTTGAAATGCTCTATCTCGATGAACCCACAGGCGCGATGGATTCTCATACCGAGGCGATGCTGGTCGAAAAGTTGAAATCTGCACTATCGAAAAAGCAGACCCTGATTGTGGCTACGCACCGCCCGGCCCTGTTCGATATCTGCGACCGGATCATCGTCCTCAACGAAGGCAGGGTGGTTGCAGACGGGCCGAAGGCTGAAATCTTGAAAAACCTGCGCGCCAGGGTGGAAGCGTGATGCCGGGACTGCCGAAGATCGCGCCACTGCATCTTGGATCAGGCCCGCTGAAGGCGGCCGCCTCCGCAGCCTTGCTCATGCTGTTGGCAGCGCCCAGTTTGCCGATCGCATCTGATCGTTCAACAGGCGCCAATAATGCGCTCGCAGCCATGCCTGCCGGATTGGCACGCGATCTTGAAAAGCTGACTGTGCAGCCATCAGCCTTGATCAACACGGGCACGTATAGCGCAGAGGAACGCAATGCCCTGATCCCGTTCGGCACCACGTCTGCCGGGTTTGCCAAGCCATTCCGGGCGGGGGCGGCAGGCGGCGCAACCTACAAGACAGCCCTTCATTGCCTGACAGAGGCGATCTATTACGAGGCGGCTAACGAAAGCCCGGCTGGCAAACGCGCCGTGGCGCAGGTCATTCTCAACCGGGTTACCCACCCGGCTTACCCTTCGTCGGTCTGCGGTGTGGTCTATCAGGGGTGGTCAGAGCCAGTCTGCCAGTTCAGTTACACGTGTGACGGCTCGCTTGCGCGCCGTCCGGTCGGCCATCTTTGGCGCCAATCGACTGCGGTAGCCGAAGCGGCCCTGACCGGGCACGTGGAAAAGGCCGTGGGAACCGCGACGCACTATCATGCCGATTATGTTTTGCCTTACTGGGCTTACCGCCTTGAAAAGGTTCATGTCGAAGGGAGGCATATCTTCTATCGTTTCCCCGGCCGCGCAGGCGATGCCACGCGGTTTTCGGCACGTTGGACGGGCAGCGAGCATTATCCAACCTTCGATCCAAGGCGCTTCGCCGCCTATGATGAAGGTCAGGAAGGCGAACTGCCGTCGGTCTTGCCGCAGCATTTGCAACGCAGCCCCACCGAGCGGCGCGCGGATAATGATGTCGGTGGGCGCATGGATCCCGCCGTGGGCTGGACGCTTTCGATTCCCGATCCGGTTGCAGCCAGCAAGGCATTGCAGTCCACGCTTGAACAACAGCGATCCGAGGCCGCCCTGCCGCGAGTCATCACAGCTTCGGGAAGCCAACTGCCATGAATCTGGTGCAACGCTTTGAAGTTCTGGATGCGAACCGCAAGCTGATCATCGTTTCGGCGGCTGCGCTGTTTCTGCTGATCATCTGGAGCAGCCTTGCCGAGGTGGACGAAGTCACTCGGGGCATGGGCAAGGTGATCCCATCCAGCCAGGCGCAGCTTGTTCAACCCGCAGAGCCGTCAGTCGTGGCGGACATACTGGTGCGCAGCGGAGAGCTGGTCAAACAGGGCCAGCTGCTTGTCCGGCTGGACGACAGTATGGCGGCCTCCGAACTGGGCCAGCTCCAGACGGAAAACGAACGGCTTGAGGCAAAGGCCGCCCGGCTTGAGGGCGAAGCGAGCGGCTCTGTGATGGGGTGTGAGCCGGGTTCGGTGTGTGCCGAAGAACAACAGCTTCAACGCGCGCGGCTGGCCGCGGCGCGCAGCCGCGAAGCTTCGCTTTCGGCGGCTATCGAACAGCGTCGGCGCGACCTTCGCGAAGCGCAAGAGACCGCCGCTTCACTCCAGCAAAGTGTGAGACTGGCGCAGGAACAGGTGCGGATGCTTGAGCCGCTGGCGGCGCAAGGCATTGTCCCTCGAACCGAATTGCTGACCGCCCAAAGAGAACTGGTCGACGTGCGAGGAAGGCTTGCGGCCGCGCAACAGGCAGCCGGGCGCGCGTCAGCATCCATCCGTGAGGCGCAGGCCGATTTTCAGTCAGCGCGCCTCGATTTTCAGGAGCAGGCGTTGAATGAACGCAGCGAGGTTGAAACCCGGATCGCGGTCAACGAAGAAAGCATCCGTGGCGCATCGGCCAGGCGCAACCGCAACGAACTGCGCTCGCCAGCGGCGGGGATCGTCAACAATCTGCAGATCACAACCAAAGGCGGCTTCGTAAGCGCGGGGGAAACGATCATGCAGATCGTTCCCGTTGGCGACCGCTTGCTGGTCGAAGCGCGGGTCAGCCCGCGTGACATCGGCTTCGTCGCGGCAGGAGATCCCGCCAATGTCAAAGTCACAGCCTATGACTTTGCCACTTACGGGGGGCTTACGGGCAAGGTTGTCGAGATTTCAGCCGACAGCATTTATGACGAAGTGGAACGCGAAAGCTACTATCGCGTCCTGGTCGAAACCGATCGCAGCTTTGTTGAAAAGAACGGCCAGAAATTTTCGATTGTCCCCGGAATGATGACCGACGTGGAAATCATAACCGGTTCAAAAAGCATTCTTTCCTATCTGTTAAAGCCAGTCGCACGAGCATTCGACACGGCATTGTCAGAAAAATAGGCAATGCGCCTGACTGCCAATGCTTGGCTGGCATCGGGCCGGACGGTATAACCGTGGAGCCACGATGACCGGTCACTGAAACTCATTTTGGCAGAATATTCATGCGAATTATCGGCCAGCAAAACCTGATCGGTTTCGTTATCGAGCAGATAGTGTGAACCGTTCAGCTTGACGATCAGCACGGCGTGTTCGCGCCTGCGGACGGTATCCCAGACCAAGGTCAGATAGATCGACGCCGGATCGAAGCCCGCATTGACCAGGAACTGGTATTTCAGGATCGCAAAATCCTCGCAGTCGCCTCTGCGCCGACGCAAGGTCTCATTCGCCGTGGCCCAGTAATCCGATTGGCCGTAGATGGCCTGATCTTCGGCATATTCGACGTTCTGGTTCACCCACGCATTGACCTTGGCGACATGATCAAGGTCAGATGCCAAGCGGCCTTTCCCAATGTATGTGATCGCCGATACCGACGCGCTCTTTCGTGAAACGCGCCGCCAGGCACGGTCGAGCGGCGTGCTACCGATCAGGACGCGCGAACTGCCGAGAAATTCTCCGGATGCCTGCGCCCTCGTCATCGAAGGTTCAATCAGCGCCGCCGGAGCGAAGGCCCCTAGCGGACAAGGCAACATTGTCGTCATCGCCGCGGGCTGCGCCTGATCGGTTGAATAGGACACGCTGGTTGCGGTGGCGCCGCCCTGCTGCGCGCTGATGAGGTCAAGCGCACTGGGCTGACCGCCAAGAATGGCGGATGACTTCCCGCCCTCCAGGCCCTCACGACCTACCGGAAGCGGCGCGGAAAGCTGATTGGCACATCCGAACAAGGCACCGACGGCTGCGGACGAAAAATACGCATGGGCCGGAGCCGGATTGATGCCCGCCAACAGCGAGGCCACCCCGATCCATCCGGGGAGCCTGAAGTGGTGCCAGCATATCTTCTTCGCCGTCTGCATTCAGAAGGCGTAAGGGGGACGGATATAAGATGAGGTCGCGATAATTGGTTAATGGGAGGGCAACCAACATCCCGTAGTTGATGCGACTTTTCGGCCACTGAGGACTGCCCGGAGCGGCTTGATCCTAGTGCCGTTTGCGGAAAAAGATCGTGTTTTTGCTCGGGAAATCAACCTCCCAACTGCGATCCTGTGCAATCCGTTCCATGGTCACTGGCCGATAGAACGTCACGTGGGTCGGATCGCGGCGATAATGCCACGTGGCGAAATCGACCTGCGGATATTCAAGCCCTGTCATGATGGCGAGGATTCCGCCGCTACGCAGTAACCGCTCCATCTTGTCGAATTCGCGGCCCGGATCATGAAAGTGCTCGGCCGTTTCGCAGCAGAAAACGAAATCATAGTCGCGTTCAAGCGCAGCCTCGTCGGGCACGAAGAAGGGGTCATAAAGGGTCACGTTGAAGCCCGCTTCAGTCAGCATGGCCGCGCCGGCAGGGCCTTCACCGCACCCGTAGTCCAGGCCCTCAGCGCCCGCCGCAAGACGTCCGATCAGGGGCGCGACAAGTCGTCCGACGAATCGCCGATAATTCGGATCGCTCGCATCATTTTCATGAAGTTCATATTGCGACCGTTCGACGTCGCTGGTTGGAAGAGCTTCCCGTGCCACGAAAGTCCCCTCGCAACGCCGACACTGAAAATAGATGCGATCGGAAACATCCACGCGGGGATAGGCCATGCCGCCTTCGCAGATCCGGCACGCCGTGGATGGCGCCGCATTCCCGCAAAGCAATGACTCATGGTTCAATTGGAGGGCCTCAGTTTATTTGCCGACCACAGCGACGATATTTGAATGGAAGGCCCGGATTTGAATGGAGGGTCTGGGGCTGGGCTTGACCCCCGTTAGACCCGCGCAGGTTACTTCCAGCCCCACGCTGGCGGCGGCAGGGCAATCGGCTGGGTGAGATCGAACTCGACCCGGAAATGCCGTTCCGCCGGGGCGCCCCCGGCAACCGTCCGGCGCAGTTGATAGGCATAGGCCGCGCCCACCGTCGCCGCCGGATCAACCTCGACCGTCCAGACATTGGTGACCGATGCGGTGAGGCTTTCGCGGGTAAACAGCGCGACGGATTCGGCGTCCACCGGGAAGGATTGCGCGCGCGCTGTGCCGCGGGCCGCAGTGTCGCCGCCATACATCGTCACCGCATCGTGCGAGCCATCCGCGTGGCGGTGATCGTGCTTTAACCGCAGACCGCCAGCGTTGTTGCGGGTGATCAGCCAAGTGCGCGACCGATCCCATGTGCCATCGGCGTTTTCGACGTGGAACGGCACCGCAATCCGGGTGTCGCTGCATTCTGTCACCGCCATCACCATCGCCCGTCCGGCAAGGTCGGCGTCGGCGGCATCGGCTGTCACCAGCTGCCCAGTATAGGCCTTGCCGCAATGGCTTTCCAAGGCGGCCCAGAAGCGGGTTTGCGGGTCGACCGAATCGGGAGCGCTGGTTGCGGCGCACCCGGCCAACAACAGCACGCCGCAGGCGGCCCAGCGGCCACGGTGGAGGGGTTGAAAGCGAACGGGGTGAGGCATGGTCATGCGGGGAGCCCTAGCATAAAACGCAGCCTGGTCACTGCCAATCGGGTGCTATTCCTCCTCGCCAACGATCCCATCGGCGCGGGGCGTGGTGCGGCGGTCGGCACCGGAACGCCGGTCGGCCTTGCGGCGATCGGGGCCATCAAAAGGCTGCTGCGATTTGCGCCGGTCTGCCTGCCGCCGTCCGTCGCCGGATGATGCAGGCGAATTACTGGTGCCCCGCGCTCCGGAATTTTCGTCGCTCATGCCCATGTCTCCTGAGGCCAAGCCCGGATTATCCGATGCCATCACCCCTCGTTGAACTAGATGATTCAAACATTACAGCGGAATGAAAGTAACACTGACTCGATGAAATTCCTAGCATTGCGCGTCAGCTTGCCAGATCGCGCAGCAAGTCGCTTGGCCCCGCGCCGCCAAACCGCTAGGGCGCGCGGCGACAAGCCGATTGGCCACAGAACTGGAACGCCGGTGACTGACACAAATGACCACCTCAGGGCAGACGCCCCTGATCTTGCCAAGGCAGAAGTGCTGATCGAAGCGCTGCCCTATTTCCAGCGTTATGCCGGGCGCACCTTTGTGGTGAAATATGGCGGCCACGCGATGGGCGACCCGGAAGCCGCGCGCGATTTTGCCGAGGATATCGTGCTGCTGAAAGCGGTCGGCATCAACCCGGTGGTGGTGCATGGCGGCGGGCCGCAGATCGGCCAGATGCTCGCCAGGCTGGGGGTGGAAAGCACCTTTGTCGATGGCTTGCGCGTTACCGATGAAGCGACCGCCAAGATCGCCGAGATGGTGCTTTCGGGCGGGATCAACAAGGAACTCGTCAGCTGGATTGCGGCTGCAGGGGGCAAGGCGATCGGGATATCGGGCAAGGACGGCGGGCTGGTCAAAGCGCGCAAAGTTACCCGCACCACCCGCGATCCCGAAAGCCTGATCGAACAGGTGGTCGACCTCGGCTTCGTGGGCGAGCCTGCCCATGTCGATACCAGCATCATCGACACCGCTGTGGCCGCCGGGATGATTCCGGTGATTGCCCCGATCGCAGCCGGCGAGGACGGGGCGACCTATAATATCAACGCCGATACGATGGCGGGCGCGATTGCAGCGGCGCTGGGCGCGGCGCGGTTGTTTCTGCTCACCGATGTGGCGGGTGTGCTGGATGGCGAAGGCAAGCTGCTGACCGATCTCACCCCCGCAGACATCAACCGCCTGCGCGCAGACGGCGTGATTCACGGCGGGATGGTGCCCAAACTGGAAACCTGCATCAACGCGGTCGAAGCCGGGTGCGAAGCGGCGGTGGTGCTTGATGGCCGGGTGGGCCATGCGATGCTGCTCGAATTCTTCACGGCCCGCGGGGCCGGCACGCTGGTGCGCGCCTGAGCGGGAACACAATTGTGGCGCGAGGCGTATTAAGACGCTAATACGCCTATAAGGGACATCACAGGGTGGCGCAGTACGCCGCCCCGGCAATGGAAAAAGATCACAATGCAAGGACTGGCCGTACTCGTCGATATCATCGTGATGCTCACCAATGTGCTGGTGATGCTGATCATTATCCAATTCGTGATCGGGCTGCTGTTCGCCTTTAACGTGGTGAGCCCAAGCAATGAGTTCCTTCGGCAGGTATATGATTCGATCAACCGGTTGTTGGAACCCGTGCTTCGCCCGATCCGCAACATCATGCCCAATACCGGCGCGATCGACTTTTCGCCGCTGGTGCTGATCCTTGGCCTGCAGATTCTCACGCGGGTGCTGATCGGCGTTGCCGGGGCCTATTGATGCCCGAAGCTGTGCTGATCGACGGCAAGGCCTTTGCCGAAACCCTGCGCGCGCGCATTGGCGTGGGGGCGAGCGCGTTTGCGCAGGCCACCGGGCGGCGTCCGGGCCTCGCAGTGGTGCTGGTGGGCGAAGACCCTGCCAGCCAGGTCTATGTCGGCGCCAAAGGCAAGGCGTGTGACGCCGCCGGAATGGCCAGTTTCGAACATCGCCTGCCTGCCGACACCAGCGAAGCCGCGCTGCTATCGCTGATCGAACGGCTCAATCAGGATGAGGCGGTGGATGGCATTCTGGTGCAGATGCCGCTGCCAAATGGCCTCGATGAACAGGCGATCATCGCCGCGATCAACCCGGACAAGGACGTTGATGGCTTCCACGTGATCAACGCCGGGCGGCTCGCCGTGGGGCAGGCGGGCTTCATCCCCTGCACGCCGCTGGGCTGCATGATGCTGCTGAAAGACCGGCTCGGCGATCTGTCAGGGCTGGATGCGGTGGTGATCGGGCGGTCGAACATCGTCGGCAAGCCGATGGCGCAGCTGCTGGTGGACGCCAACGCCACCGTCACCATCGCGCATAGCCGCACCAAAAACCTGCCCGATATCGTGCGCCGCGCCGATATTGTGGTGGCTGCGGTGGGCCGCCCGGAAATGATTCGGGCTGACTGGATCAAGCCGGGCGCGACCGTGATCGATGTCGGCATCAACCGCCTGCCGCCCGAACCGGGCAAGGATCGGGGCAAGCTGGTGGGCGATGTCGCCTTTGCCGAG
>JAHJSJ010000042.1 GCA_018830415.1 Alphaproteobacteria bacterium
AACGCCTCGATGGCACGACATTTTTCGTCCTTGTCGGCAATGGCGGGCATCAGATCATGCCCCGGGTCTGATGGTGATCGGCGGGCAGCACGGGATCGCCACTATCACGGGCAAGTTCGCTAAACGCGCGGTCTTGCGAGAGAAAAACCTTTCCGTTCAATTCCTCGATGAAATGCGTGCGCTTCAGCCGGTCCATCACTGGCCCTTTAACCTCGGACAGATGCAGCCCGATGCCGGTATCTGCAAGCCGATGGTTGATCGCTTCGAGACTCTCCAGCCCCGATGCGTCTATCTCGTTAATTGCGCTGCACATCAGGATCACATGGCGCACTGCCGGTCGGTCTGCGATCTGTTCGAGCACATATCCTTCCAGCCAGCGCGCGTTGAGATAGGTCAGCGCCTCGTCCACGCGGATCGACAGCACGTGGGGGATGGTGATGACTTTGTGCCGCTCGACGTTGCGGAAATGCTCGGTTTCCGGCACGCGGCCAACAATCGCGGCGTGAGGACGGCTGGCACGCCAGAGATACAAGGCCAGACCGACCCCGACCCCTGAAATGACTCCCAACTCAACACCGGCGAGCAGCGTGATCACAATGGTCGCGATATGCGCGGCGAAATCCGCCTTGGAATAGCGCCACAGTTCCGCCGGGGTCTTCAGGTCCACCAGGCTGAGGACAGCGACGATGATCGTCGCGGCCAGCGTGGCAATCGGCAGGCTGAACAGAAGCGGGGTGAGGAACAGCGTGGCCAGCCCGATGCCCACAGCCGTAAAAGCCCCGGCGGCGGGCGTTTCCGCGCCCGCATCAAAATTGACTGCCGAGCGGGCAAAGCCGCCGGTTACCGGGTAGCCGCCCGAAAATGCACTGGCGATATTGGCTGCGCCAAGACCGATCAGCTCCTGGTCAGGGATGATCCGCTGGCGGCGCTTGGCTGCAAGCGTTTGGGCGACAGAAACACTTTCGACAAATCCGATGATCGAAATCAGCAGCGCAGGCACCCACAGCTTTTCGATCAGGCTCAAATCGGCCGAAGGAAGTGCAAATGGGGGCAGGCCCTGCGGTATCGCGCCGACAAGGTTTACGCCTTTGTCCGCCAGACCGAAGGAAATGACTGCAAGAATTGTCAAGGCGACCGCCACGACAGGGCCTGCCTTGGCCGTCATATCGGCCACCCGCGAGGGCAATCCCAGCATCATCAGCGCCGGTTTTGCGCCCCTGCGAACCCAGAACAGAAACAGTGTCACCGGCACACCGATTGCCAGCGTCCACCAATTGGTATCGCCAATCGCCTGCGCCAGTGATCCGAGCATGTCGGGCCAATTGTCACCGCCCGCCGAAACTCCCAGAATATGCTTGAGCTGGCTGGTGGCGATCAGAATCCCGGATGCCGTGATGAAACCGCTGATGACCGGGTGCGACAGCAGGTTTGCAAGAAAGCCCGCCCGCAAGATCCCCAGCACGGCCAGCATGACGCCCGACAGCATGGCGAGCGTGATCGCTGCCTCCAGATATTGCGCTGTCCCCTGCGCGGCGACCGCGCCGGCCGCAGACGCCGTCATCAAAGAAACCACCGCAACCGGGCCGACCGCAAGTGTGCGGCTGGTTCCTAATATGGCATAGAAAACGAGCGGCATGATCGAGGCATAGAGGCCGACGACCGGGGGGAGCCCCGCCAGCAAGGCATAGGCCAGGCTTTGCGGGATCAGCATGATCGTGACGATCACTGCCGCCATCAGATCATTGGTCAGGACGGAGCGGTTGTAAGTCCGGCCCCATTCAAGGATCGGAAGGTAACGCGATAGCATGTCGGACAGCCTTTGAATGCGCGTTTACTGGGCGATCATATTGCCGGGGCCGGCGAGCCATTCGCGCCCCTTCAACATGCCGTTCCAGTAAATCCACGGGAGCGCGTCCGCCTTGAGCATCCAGGAAAGTCGCTGCGCCTTGGTGCCATCGATGAACCAGGTCGGAAAGCTGGGGGCAAGCTTGCCGCCATAGGCGAATTCGGCAAGCACGATTTTCCCGCGTTCCACTGTCAGCGGGCACGAGCCATAGCCGTCATATCCGGCGACGGGGCCTTTGCCTTCAAGCTCCCGCAAGGCATTCACCGCCACGATCGGCGCCTGGATACGGGCCGCAGCTGCGGTTTTTGCATTGGGCGTGGACCCGCCATCACCCAGCCCGAACACATTGGGATAGCGCGTGTGCTGAAGCGTGTGCTGATCGACATCGGTAAAGCCGCTTTCCGCTGCGAGCGGACTGTCCGCGAGGAATCGCGGTGCCACCTGCGGCGGGACGACATGCAGCATGTCGAATTGGCGGGTCACCTCGCCATCTTCGGTGGCGAATGTCGCTTGCTGCGCCGGTCCGTCCACCGCAACCAGATTGTTGCCGAGTTTCAGAGCTATGCCGTATTTTTCGACATAGCTCATCAAGGCAGGGACATAGTCCTTGACGCCAAAGAGCACGCCCCCGGCATTGCGAAATTCGACTTCGATATCGCCAAGAACCCCTGTTCGCCGCCAGTGATCGCACGACAGGTACATCGCTTTTTGCGGCGCGCCGGCGCATTTGATCGGCATCGGCGGCTGGCTGAAAATCGCCCGGCCCGATTTCAGGCCTTTGACAAGCTCCCAGGTATAGGGTGCCAGATCATAGCTGTAATTTGACGTGACGCCGTTCTTGCCGAGTGTTTCCTCAAGCCCGGCGATCTTTTCCCAGGCGAGCCGGATACCGGGCGCGACAATGAGCACATCATAACGCAGCGTCGAGCCATCTTCGAGCGTCACCTGATTATCGTCGGGCTGGAAGGAAGCTGCCTTGCACTTGATCCATTGCGCACGTTTGGGCATCACGCTCACCATCGGTCTGCGGGTTACCTCAGGCTTGAAGATCCCGCCCCCGACCATGGTCCAGCCAGGCTGATAGGCATGAGTGTCGGAGGGTTCGATGATCGCGATATCCAGATCGGCTTTTCGCCTGAGCATCGAGGCAGCGGCAGCGATTCCAGCCGCGCCCCCTCCGACGACGACAACTTGATGATGGTTTGACCTTGCCACCGCCGCTGTTCCTGATTGCGTCATGCGCCGAGCCTGTCAGCGATTCCGGAAAGATCGTATCCTGCCGCCTGTGCCTGTTCGAGCAAATCGGAAGGACTCAACCCGTCGGGATTGGCAAGCGCTTCAAGCGTAATCGCACGTGTCCCGGTCCGGCAGAACGCCAGAACGGGGCCGCTCGCACCGGTTCTGACAGTCCGAAACGCATCGACCGCATCTGCGGGGAAATTTCCGCCGCTCACAGGGATATGATGATAGGCCATTCCTTCGGCTTCGGCTGCGCTGCGCATTGTGCCGCTATCGCACTGCCCCTCTTCCTCATCATCCGGCCGATTGCAGATCACCGCAGCAAATCCCTGCGCGGCAAGTTTGGCCATGTCGTCTGGCCCGATTTTAGGCGACACCGCAAATCCTGGGGCCACGGGGCGAATATCCATCAGCTTGTTCCTTGAGCAAGTTTTACGAAAGCCATCAGAGCATCATACCGCGTTGACCGGAATCTTGATGTAGCTGACGCCGTTGTCTTCAGGCGCCGGAAGCCGGCCGCCGCGAATATTCACCTGAACCGATGGCATGATCAGGTTGGGCATCGCCAGGGTCCTGTCGCGGTTGGTGCGCATCTCGACAAACTCGTCCTCGGTAACCCCGTCCTTGACATGGACGTTGCCCTCGCGCTGCTGAATGACGGTGGTCTCCCACGCGTATTCGTCACGGCCCGGCGCCTTGTAGTCATGGCACAGGAACAGCCGGGTTTCATCAGGGAGCGAAAGCAGCCGCCGAATTGACTGGAACAATTGCCGGGCATCGCCTCCCGGAAAATCGGCACGAGCGGTGCCGAAGTCGGGCATGAAGATGGTATCGCCGACAAATGCCGCGTCGCCGATGACAAAGGCCATGTCAGCAGGGGTGTGTCCGGGGACATGGATGGCAATTCCATCCAGTTCGCCTACCTTGAAAACTTCGCCATCCTCGAAAAGCTTGTCAAACTGGGAGCCGTCGCGCTCAAAATCGGTTCCGGCATTGAAGAGCTTGCCGAACACTTCCTGGACACGAATAATCTCGCGGCCGATCGCCAGCTTGCCGCCAAGCTTTTCCTGAAGATAGGGTGCGGCTGAGATATGATCGGCATGGGCGTGAGTCTCGATCAGCCACGTCACTTTCAGATTATTCGAAGACACGTATTCGATGATGCGGTCAGCCGACCCGTTCGATGTGCGCCCGGAAGCGGCCTCGAAATCGAGCACCGAATCGATGATCGCTGCTTCGTTCGTTTTTGGATCGTGCACCACGTAGGAAACGGTGTTTGTAGCCTCGTCAAAAAAGCCGGCAATGGAAGGGCGCAGGCACTTGTCCTGCTGGGCGCGCACGATCTGGGTAGACGCCTTGGCAAGCACACTATCGGTGGCGGTCATCTTACAATCTCCATTAAATTACATAAAGCGTGTATATGTCTTGCTATTCGCGAGTCAAGCGCTATAACGAAGCCATGACAGATCAGAACACTCAGCAACCCATGTCGTCCGCCCTGCGTATCGGTGATATGGCACCCGACTTCGAAGCGCGCAGCACGGCCGGTCCGGTAAGGCTTTCAGCCTATCGGGAGCGCTGGCTTATCCTGTTTTCGCATCCGGCCGATTTCACACCGGTTTGCACGACCGAGTTCATCGAACTGGCGCGTCAGGCGGACGAGTTCGAGGCGCGCGAGTGCGCGCTCATGGCGCTCTCGGTGGACAGCCTGTTTTCCCACTTTGCCTGGCTTCGGTTGATCCGCGACCGTTTCGACGTCGAAGTGCGCTTTCCTATTGTTGAGGATCCCACGCTGGTCATCGGACGTGCATTCGGCATGGTCGCGCCAAAAGATAATGACAGCGCGACTGTTCGAACGACATTCTTCATCGACCCTGCAGGTGTGATCCGCGCAATGACCTGTTATCCCGCAAATATGGGGCGTTCCATCCCCGAGATGCTGCGCATGCTTGATGCCCTGCAAGCGATCGATGCGCAGGATGCACTGGCACCCGCGAATTGGCAACCTGGAGAGCCGCTTCTAAAATCACCCTCGCAAGATCTGGATGAAGTTTTTGCCGCCAAGGACGGCACTGATTGGTTCTTACGGGAAACCAAAAAGGGTAAACGCACATGATCGATGATGCGCCAATTGAAGAGCTGAAGGCCATTGCGCACCCATTGCGTTTTCAGATAATCCAGCTCCTGAGAGCTGGCGAGCTCAATGTCGGCGAGATCGAGCAAGCCTCAGGGATCGGGCAGCCCGCTCTGTCGCAGCAGCTGGGCATCTTGCGCAAAGCCGATCTCGTGGAGACGAGGAAATCGGCCAAGCTTGTATTCTATAGCCTTAATACAGATCGGCTTCGGGCTATTGGCACTCTTGTCGGCGGGCAGGACCTGGCCGAAAACAAGCAGCCAACCACCAGACCCACTTCCTCTTCGGACGTGGCTAATTTTGCAAGGCTGTCCTTGTCGGACGCGCGCTGACGCAAGACCGCCGATAGCGTATTCTTCACAAGCTGGAGGTGCGGATCGGCGCAAGAGCTTGGATGGGTTGTAGCGACTTTCAAATGACCAGCCTGAGATCTTCCAGCCGAGCAAGAGGGCGTCTTTTCCTGACGCTGATTTGTGCGGCGCTGGCGATGAAAGCTCTCATCCCGGCAGGCTACATGGTCGCCCCCTCGGCGAACCACTTCTTTGCAATCACGCTGTGCCCGAGCACCAATCCGCTCGCGCGCGTTGCCGGTGAAGCAGTGGGTCACCATGCCGTGATGGATCATGCAGCGATGGGGCATGGGTCATCTGACCCGCAGGATAAGCTTCCCGTCTCTGCACAATCGAGTGTCGATTGCGCCTTTTCGGCTTTGACCTTCGCTGCGACTTTTCCCGAAAAACCGCATTCTTTTTTGAGCCTATTGGATCCTAGCGGCGTTGCCGACCCGTTTCAGCCTACGATTATTGTCGCCCGGAGCCGTTATCTGCGCCCTCCTCTGCGCGGCCCTCCGCCTGTGGTCTGACTTCGTACGAATTCGAACGCATTGCCCGGTCCTGAACCGGCGCATGCGCATGCTCAGACCAGACAGTCGAGAACATCATGTATTCCAAAGCTCTTCGCGGGGCGGCCTTGCTGGCGTCCTGCCCGATTTTCGCTATCCAGCCCGCGTCTGCGCAAGTTGCGGCCAATCCGAACGAGACAGACGCGGTGCTGACCGACACCATCGTCGTCACCGCGACCAGCGATCGACCCATCACTCAGGACGGTCTGACCCCGCCCGAACAGATCGCGCTGCCTGCCGATGCCGTTGCGATTGCGGCCCGCACACCCGGAGGAGCGCTCATCGGCAATGGCGCGCTGTCGGGACAACTGTCTTACCGCGGCCTGGCTGGCGAGCGGGTTCTCGGGCGTGTCAACGGGCAGAGGTTTGCAACCGGTGGTCCCAATGCGATGGATCCGCCGTTGCACTACGCGCCTTCGATTCTGGTTGATCGCATCGAAATCGCGCGCGGCGTCCCGCCGGTTTCCCAAGGCCCGGCCCTCGCCGGAGCCGTCAACGCCCAACTGGCAGAGGTAGAATTCACCGACAGCGCAGCAGCAAGCCCGCAGGCACGCTTTGCCAGCCAGTATCGCAGCGTCGATGACAGTTATGCCGTCGGCGGGATCGCCGGTGTCGCAAACGAACGCTGGCGCTTTGGCGTTATCGCCAGCCGGGAGGAAGGCGATGACTATGAGTTTCCCGGCGGCATAGCCGTAGGCACATCGTTCGAGCGCAACCTCTACGGGGCACATGCGGGGTTCCGCGCCGGACCGGGTGAATTGTTCGTGGAATATCGGCGGAGCGAAACCGATCCGACCGGCAATCCGCCTTTCGCGCTCGACATTGTCTATTTCAATACTGACTTCGTGCAGGGCGGTTATCGTGGGCAAATCACAAATGACCTGCATCTCGACATCCGGCTTGGTCATGTGGCGATCCGGCACCTGATGGACAATCAGACAATCAGGCAGCCTGCTGCTTCCCCGGCGCAGGCACGCGCGACCTTCGCAGATGCCGATACCAGCACCGCAGAGGCTTCACTGCGCTTCGGCACGACCAGATCCTATGTCCAGCTCGGCGCGGACGCAGAACTGACCGACAAATTCGTGACGATCACCAACCCGGCTAATGCAGCCTTCTTCATCGATTCTCAGCCCAATGTTCAATCCGAACGGCTGGGAGCCTTTGCCCAATGGCGCGATGCCGTGGGTGACTTAGAATTCGAATTGGGTGCAAGGGTGGATCGCACCGATCAGTCAGCAGGCATTCCGCAATTGGGGACAGCTGTTCCTGCGGGACCACGCGGGCTGGCGACGGCCTTCAGTGCAGCTGATCGTGACAATGTCGAAACAACATTCGATGGCGTGTTGCGGGCATGGTTGCCGCTTGGCGATCTGATGCCGCGTGTCACGCTCGCGCGCAAAACCCGCGTACCGAGCCTGCTCGAACGGTTCGGCTGGCTGCCGACCGAGGCAAGCTTCGGCCTTGCCGACGGCAATATCTATGTCGGAAATCTGGACCTTGAGCCGGAAACCGCCTGGGTCGCCGAAGTCGGCTTCGACCTTGAAACGGACATGTTCTCCCTGCGGCCCACGGTGTTTTATCGCAGGGTCGACAATTTCGTCCAGGGCGTGCCGGCGGATGGAACAGTCGGCGTGATCGACAGCCCGGTTGAAATGATCGCGGCAATGAGCGGCGATACCACCCCACTCCGCTTCGACAACGTCGATGCGGAACTCTACGGTGCGGATCTCGATTTCAGCATTCGTCCGATCAATCAGATCGAAATCTCGGGGACCGCGAGCTTTGTTCGCGGCAAGCGCCGGGATATCGATGACGATCTCTATCGCATCGCTCCGCCCAATATGCGCCTGTCGGCGGTTTGGCAGCAAGATCGCCTGTCATTCGGCGCGGAACTGTTCGCAGCAGCCTCGCAAGACCGGGTCTCTCTCTCAAACGATGAGGAGACGAGCGAATCGTACGCGGTCGTCGGTCTGTTCGGCCGGTATCGCGTTACCGATGGAATAGCCATCGAGGCTGGGGTCGAAAACCTCTTCGATGAGGAATACCAGCCGCATCTTTCCGGGCGCAGCCGCGTCGGCCTCTCTGATGTGCCGGTTGGCGAGCGCCTGCCAGGTGCAGGCCGGGGCGGATGGGTGCGTTTAGTGACCCGGTTCTGAAGAAAGGACAACGACCGGGGCATCTTGCCCTTGCCCCGGTCGTTCAATCTTTGCGGATTTCGCTGTCAAGTCGGCACGTTACCGTGGCAACCAATCCCAATTCTCCGTTCAGGATCTCAAGCTCAGCTCCCATCGCGTCAGCAATGTCGCGCGCTATCGCCAGCCCGAGGCCCGCACCCGGCTTGGTCGTATCAAATCGCGAACCGAGCAGAAAAGCATCCTCGATCTCTGCCGAAGTCATACCCGGGCCGTCGTCGCTGATGCGGGCGGTCACGACCCCATCGCTGCCGCAAACAAAGGTGAGCTCGACTTTGCTGCGCGCCCATTTGCCCGCATTGTCGAGCAGAATGGACAGGAGCTCGGAATAATCGACGGCGTCGACCGGCAATGTGGCCTGGTCACAATTGGCTGAAACCAAAGAGAAGCTCTTGTCGGGATGCAGCCTTTCCATCGCTCGTAATATCGGTACTGCAACCTCTGGCAATCGAACCGTGCGTGCAGCATAGGGCTTTCCAGATGATGATCGCGCTCGTGCGAGCTGGTATCCGATCTGCTGCTCCATTGCCTTGCTCTGCTCCAGCAGAACCGTGGCTGCGTGCGAACAATTTGGTTCTTCCGCCAGGCGTTCGGCTTCATCGGTGATGATCGCCAGCGGCGTGCGCAGGGAGTGTGCAAGATTTCCAGCTTGCACACGGGCGCGGGCGACCATGTCCGCGTTCTGGTGAATATAGGCATTGAGATCGTTCACGAGAGGCGCAATTTCCGCCGGATATTTGCCTTCCAGCTCGGCCGCCTCACCGCGCCTCAATCGCGCAGTCGCTTTTGCAAGGCGATCGAGTGGATGCAGTCCGAACCCAATGATAGCAAGGCCGGTCGCTAGGAGAAGGCTGCCCAGCCCCGCCAGCCAGATCGTCAGGTCCCGCGTGAAACCATCGATCAACCGGTCCAGTTCGCTTTGATCGGTGGCGATCACATAGTGGACCTCCGCACCATCCGGCGCTGGCTCGGTGAAACCATATGTGATGGCCGGCCCGGTTGGCCCACTATCGAGTGTATGCAGGATTTGCGGTGATTGGGCCACTTTTGGGTCAAGGCTGCCCCTGGTCATTGACCGGGATCGCAGTGGTTCATGATCCTTAGCTGTGATTTGCCAATAGAAACCGGACAGCGGCACTTCGTAGCGCGGATCGGAAAGCGGTCGGGTCAGCGTGATGCTGCCATCATCATCGAAAGAGGTAAGATGCGCCAATTCACGCACGTGGACTTCAAGTTCTTCGTGGTAGGACTGCTCGATATGGGCGCTGAATATGCCCACCGCCGAAAACCAGATCGCGCTCACACCCAGAGCCACCCACACAGTGATCGCAAGGAGAAAGCGCAGTCGCAGGCTGCCGGGAACAGGGAGCCTGCTCATTTTTCGAACCGGTAGCCCATACCGCGCAAGGTGACGATCCGATCGCGCCCGATCTTGCGCCGCAAGCGACCAACCAGTACTTCGACTGTATTGGGTGCGCGCTCGCTATCGAGTTCGTAGAGATCGTCGAGAATATCGGTTTGTGACAGCACTTGTCCTGCACGGCGCATGAAGAGATGAAGAAGACGGAACTCCTGACGGCTGAGCGAAAGCGGTTTAGCCCCAAGCCCGGCCGTCCGTGCGAGAGTATCCAGCCGCAAGTTCCCCCGTTCGATCACGCTGCTGCGCGCCCCCTCCTGACGCCGGAACAGCGCGTTGAGCCGAGCGAGCAACTCCTCGAAACGGACAGGCTTTACCACGAAGTCGTCAGCTCCCGCATTGAGGCCTTCAACCTTGTCCTGCCAGCTGCCACGTGCAGTGAGAATCAGGATCGGCGTCTCGATCCGCGCATTGCGCCAGTGCCGCAGCAATTGGAGACCATCGCCATCAGGCAGGCCGAGATCGAGAATGATTGCAGACATGCTGTCGAGATCTGGCCAGTCCTCCGCCTCGCTGAAGCCTGCCGCTAGCTCGACTGCGAAATCGGCCCCGCGCAGACGCTCGCTGAGCCGCGGGCCGAGTTCGATATCGTCTTCCACCAGGAGCAGTCGCATAGGGAAATACTCTTATTTCGGGCGATTTGGGTGAGCGACAATCATCGCCTTCGAAACTGACAGCAAGCTGCCAAACTGACAAGTTGTTGTCAGGTTCATGCGTCATTGGGACAACATGCGTTCCCGCTCTCTCGCCTCGCTTGCCGCTCTGGCTGCCTTTGCCATGCTCTCGGCCTGTTCCGATTCCGCTGAAGAGGTAACCGCCGTTGATGCGGGTGCGGACCCGCTGGCGGGTCTTGAGATCGAGGCGGTAGAAGCAACCGAGCTTGCGAACGTGCCCATCGGCAATGTGCCGGGCACAATTGTTTTTCCGCCAGAAGCGCGCGTGGCAGTGACCGCGCCGTTCCCCGGTGCGGCGGTGCGTGTCTACGTTGTCGAAGGACAATTCGTGCGCCGCGGGCAGGCGCTGGCGTTGGTCCGTGCGGCGGAGCCGGTGCAGATACGCGGCGCGTTGGCGCGGGCGCAATCCGAGGTCGGGCTTGCCGAAGCACGCGCCAGACGGCTCAATCAATTGGCCGAAGAAGGAATTATTGCAGCTTCGCGCGCGGATGAGGCCAATGCAGCACTGGCACAGGCCCGGGCCAGCCTGTCTGAACAGCGCGGGCTGGCATCGCTTGGCGGTGTCGGGCCTGAAGGGGCCATGACACTTAGCGCTCCCATTTCAGGCCGGGTGTCTCATGTGGGGGTCGTCACAGGTGGGCCGGTCGACCTTATGGAAGCTCCTTTCGTCGTCGAAGCCGAAGGAGCCTATCAGATCGAGATGCAGCTGCCCGAGCGGCTCGCCAGAGTGGTTCGCCCGGGAATGCCGGTAGAAGTCTCGCTGCCAACCGAGGGTGATGAACCGTTGCTCACAGGCGGGCAGATCCTCGCAGTCTCCCCCTCCATCGATCCTGCGACAAGGTCTGTCCTTGCTCGCGCCAGCATCAGCGCTGCCCCGGGGATTGTCGCGGGGCGCAATGTCAGCGTTACTATCGCTGGCACCGGCGGCGCGAGCGGTATCTCCATCCCTGCCAATGCCGTGACCAGGATTGGCGGCGTGGATCATGTTTTCGTGCGCGAAGGGCAGACCTATCGACCGCGTGCAGTCGTGGTGATTGCCACCAGCCGCGAGCAGGCGGTGATTTCCAAGGGGCTTCAGGCTGGCGATGTTGTTGCCGCCTCAAGCATCGCGGAACTCAAGGCCATGAGCGCGGAGTAACACCGAATGCTGCGTACTCTTGTCGAAAAAGCGCTGTCGATGCGCCTCGCGGTTATCGGCATGGCGCTGGTGCTGGCCGGAATTGGGGCTTGGTCCTTCTCCAGACTGCCAATTGACGCCTTCCCCGATATCAGCACCACCCAGGTCAAGATCATCCTCAAGGCCCCCGGCATGACCCCGGAAGAGGTCGAAAGCCGGGTGGTGACCCCGATCGAGATGGAGATGCTGGGCATTCCCGAGCAGACTGTTCTTCGCTCGGTCGCCAAGTATGCGATTGCCGATATCACCATCGATTTCAAAGACAGCACCGATATTTATTGGGCACGGCAGCAGGTCACAGAACGGCTCAATGCCGTGATGGGCGACATGCCCGCCACGGTTGAGGGCGGCCTTGCGCCGATCTCCACGCCGCTCTCCGAAATGTTCATGTTCACGCTCGAAGGCCCGCAATCGCTGGCCGAGAAGCGCCGCGTTCTGGACTGGACGATCCGCCCGGCATTGCGCACCGTACCCGGCGTTGCCGACATGAATGCGCTGGGCGGCTTCGTTGAAACCTTCGAAGTGGCACCCAACAGCGCCGCCCTCGCCTCTGCCGGACTATCCACCGCCGACCTCGCCGATGCCATCGAAATGAGCAATCGCAATGACGGGGCCGGACGCCTGACCAATGGCGAGGAATCGCTGATCGTAAGGTCAACCGGGGCGATCAGCACGCTGGAGGATTTGGCAGCCGTGGTCGTCAGAGCAGAAAATGGCGCGATAGTCCGCGTCGGCGATGTCGCCGAGGTTCGTGCAGGCAGCCTCACCCGCTATGGGGCCGTCAGCAAGAACGGCACCGGTGAAGCCGTGCAGGGACTGGTGATCGGCTTGCGCGGTGCGGATGCGAGCGAGATCGTAGACGGCGTCAAACAGCGGCTCGAAGAAATCCAGCCGAGCCTGCCCGACGGGATGAGCGTGGAGGTTTTCTATGACCGTTCGGACCTGATTGAGCGAGCGGTCGGCACAGTGGAAACCGCGCTGCTGGAGGCCACTGTGCTGGTCGTCATTCTCCTGCTGCTGTTCCTTGGCGATCTGCGGGCCTCGGTCATTGTGGCCCTCGCTTTACCGATGGCAATGCTTTTGACTTTCATCTTCATGCAGGCGATCGGGCTCAGCGCCAATCTGATGAGCCTTGGCGGGCTTGCTATCGCTGTTGGCATATTGGTCGATGGTGCCGTGGTCGTCGTCGAGAACGTTGTCGAGCGATTGTCCGATCCCAAACATGCCGGCAACAGCAAGCTGCATAGCATCTTCATTGCCGCCGCCGAAGTGGCCAAGCCTGTTGCATCAGGCCTTGCGATTATTGCGCTGGTGTTCCTGCCGTTGCTGACGCTGGAGGGACTGGAAGGAAAACTGTTCAGCCCGGTCGCGCTTACTATCGTCCTGGCGCTTGGCTCGGCTCTGGTACTGTCCCTGACGCTGATCCCCGTGCTTGCCTTCTATTTGCTCAAGGTGAAGCCTCAGGCTGACGGGAGCCACCACGAACCGTGGCTTATGCGCAAGATTTCGCCGCGTTATTCCGCCGCGCTATCGTGGTCCTTTGAACACAAGAAGCGTGTCTTCGCGGTCGCCGGTATTGGCCTGGCTCTCGCGGCGGGGGCCTACAGCATCACCGGCAAGACCTTCCTTCCGGTGATGGATGAAGGCTCGATTATCGTGCAGCTCACCAAGCTTCCGTCGATCTCGCTCGATCATAGTGTCGAAGGCGACATGCGGGTGCAGCGCGCTATTCTCGAGCAGGTGCCGGAAGTCGAGGCAGTGATCGCCCGCGCCGGCTCCGATGAACTTGGTCTCGATCCGATGAGCCCCAATGAAACCGACAGCTTCCTGCAATTGAGACCGCGCAGCGAATGGCGCGTGCAGGACAAGGAGTGGCTGCTGGACGAATTGCGGACCGTGATGGAGCAGTTCCCCGGCATCGAGCCGACGTTCACCCAGCCGATCGATATGCGCACTTCCGAAATGCTGACCGGTGCGCGCGGCGACCTTGCCATCAAGCTGTTCGGGCCGGATCTCGACGAGCTGTCGCGCCTCGCCGGAGAGATACAGACGCGGCTGGAAACCATCGAAGGTACGAGCGAGGCCATGACCGTGGCCAATGATCAGGTCGATTACCTTCTCATCGATATCGACCGCGTTGCCGCCGGGCGCGTAGGAATGCCGGTGTCAGAACTGCAGGACATGATGCGCGCGCAGGTCGAAGGCGTGCGCACGGGCGTGGTTGCCGACGGCATACGCCGCGTGCCCATCGTGCTGCGCGGTGAAGGATCGACCGCGCTGACATCGCAAGGCTTTGCAGATCTGGTCTATCGCGCGCCTTCGGGCCAGTTGGTCCGGGCCAGCGATGTCGCGCAAATCAGCCAGATCGAGGGGCCAGTAAAGCTGGAACACGAGGATGGGTCGCGCTTTGCAATGGTGCAGGCATTCGTCTCAGGCCGCGATCTGGTCGGCTATGTCGAAGATGCACGGGCCGATATCGCCGCCAATGTGACCTTGCCACAGGGCTACCGGCTGGAATGGGGCGGCCAGTTCGAGAACCAGCAGCGCGCCTCGGCCCGTCTGATGGTGGTGCTGCCGATTTCCATCCTGCTGATCTTCGCCATTCTCTATTTTACCTTGGGCTCGGTGCGGGCTTCCCTATTGATCCTCACCAACATTCCCTTTGCGGTGGTAGGGGGCATGATCGCACTCGCGGTCTCTGGCGAGTATCTTTCCGTCCCGGCTTCGGTTGGCTTCATCGCCCTGCTGGGTATCGCGGTTCTCAATGGCCTGGTTATGGTGACCTATTTCCGCCAGCTGCGGGAGGAAGGCATGCCGCTTTCGGAAGCCGTTCGGCGCGGGGCCGAGCGCCGGTTGAGGCCGGTTCTGATGACTGCCAGCATCGCCGCTTTCGGACTTGTCCCCCTTCTGTTTGCGACCGGGCCAGGATCGGAAATCCAGAAACCGCTCGCCATCGTCGTCATCGGCGGTCTGGTGTCGGCCACTCTTCTGACACTGATACTGCTGCCGATCCTTTACGAACGCTTCGGCGAGAATGCTGCAGAACGTGCGGCCGGCGATGTTCTGCATCCGGTGGAGGATTGAGATGCGTCTGATACCAGCACTCTTGCCATTACTTCTGATCGCCACGCCATTGGCTGCCCAATCTGCTTTGCCAGACGAGCATGCTGTCACCATGGCGCTGGACGAGCATCCGACGGTCGTCGCAGCGCGTGCCCGGCTCGAAGCTGCCCGCGCCCGCGCAGAGGGTTTGCGCAGGGGACCGCATGAATTCACAGTGTCCGGAAGCTATACGCGCCGCAGCCTCGACACCGGCGGCGAGTTCGATGAATATGATGCCCAGCTCAGCCGCCCGATCCGCCTTCCCGGCAAGGCAAGGCTTGATCGCGAGATAGGACAATTCGGGATCGAGGCGGCCTCCAATCTGGCAGAAGATGCGCGCCATCAGGCAGCGCTCCTGCTTTCCAATTACTGGTTCGATTGGTTGTCGGCATC
>JAHJSJ010000043.1 GCA_018830415.1 Alphaproteobacteria bacterium
AGGTGATGCAGCCGATCTGCTGGCCTTCGCGGATGTCGATCCCGGTGGGGCAGACCGCGACGCATTGCAGGCAATCGACGCAGTCACCGAACTGATCGGGGGCCTTGGCCGCTTTCTTGACGCTGCCACGCGGTTCGCCGCGCCAGTCCTTGTAGGTGACGATCAGCGATTTTTCATCGAGCATCGCGGTCTGGATGCGCGGCCAGGGGCACATATAGATGCACACCTGTTCGCGCATGAACCCGCCCAGCCAGAAGGTGGTGCCGGTCAGGATTGCCACAGTCGCATAGGCAACCGTCGCCGCCTCTCCGCGCCAGAATTCGTAGGTGAGGGTGGGCGCGTCGGCGAAATACATGATCCACGCGCCGCCGGTCCAGAAGCTGATCAGCAGATAGACGCCCCACTTGGCACTGCGGCGCGTGATTTTGGATGCCGTCCACGGTGCCTTGTCGAGCCGCGCGCGGGCGTTGCGATCGCCGTCGAACAGGCGGTCAATATGCTGGAACAGGTCGGTCCACACCGTCTGCGGGCAGGCATAACCGCACCATGCGCGCCCGACCGCAGTGGTGACGAGGAACAGCCCGATCCCCGCCATGATCAACATCCCGGCGACAAAGTAGAACTCGTGCGGCCAGATTTCGATGTCGAACATGTAGAACCGGCGGTGGGCAAGATCGATCAGCACCGCCTGATCGGGCGCATAAGGCCCGCGATCCCAGCGGATCCAAGGGGTGATGTAATAGATCGCCAGCGTGACCACCATCACCAGCCATTTGAACCGCCGGAACGGGCCGTCGATCCGCTTGTTGTGGACGGTCTTGCCCTTTTCATAGAGCTCGATTTTCGCCGCGCCCGCAGCAGCGGGTTGCGGCGCGGCAGAGCCGAGCGCGCCGCTCCAGTCGCGGGGTTTGCCCGCTTGTGGATTGGCGCGCTCAGGTTCCTTTGGATCAGCCATCGGTTTCGGCTTTCGCCTGCTGCGCGACATCGGGTGCAGATTCAGCCGCCGGGGCAGCCTGCTGACCGCCGCCGCGCGAATGGACGTAGGCGGCGAGCATCTTGATCGTCACCGGATCGAGCCGGTCTTTCCATCCCGGCATCACGCCGTGACGCGGGGCAAGGATCTGCGCCTTTACCGCCGCTTCGCTGCTGCCATAAAGCCAGATCGCGTCATTCAGCGCAGGCGCGCCCATATCGGGCAAACCCGCACCCGCCGCGCCGTGGCAGGCGGCGCAATTTTCGCCGAAGAGCGCCGCGCCAGCGGCATTCGGCCTAGCCTTGCCGCTCAATGACAGGACATGGCTGGTCAGCGCAGTCACCTGGCCGGAATCGAACATCCCTTCAAACGCGGGCATGAAATTCACCCGCGTCGCGTCCGAACCTTCCCAGCGGATGCCGTGAGTGAGGGTGGTTTCAATATCGGTCAGCGTGCCGCCCCAGATCCAGTCATTATCATTGAGGTTGGGGTAGCCATATTCCTGATAGCCCGCCGCGCCCGCGCCGTGGCATTGCACACAATTGACCTTGAACGCGGCAGCCCCGCCGGAAATCGCGGCCTGCATCAGTTCGGGCGAGGCGGGCAGCGCTTCGATATCGGTCGCGGCGATCTGCGCGATCACGCCCTGGCGCGCGGCATCGGCGGCGCTCATTTCCTTGGCGAGGTCGCCGCGGCTCGACCAGCCGAGCGTGCCCGCGGTCGCCTTGTCGATCAGCGGCCACGCGGGATAGAGCACCACATAGACCAGCGACCATGCAATCGTGACGTAGAAGGTCCACAACCACCAGCGCGGCAGCGGGGTGTTGAGTTCTTCGATCCCGTCCCATTCGTGGCCGACGGTTTCGGTGCCGGTGGGTTGGTCAATCCGCTTATTGGACATCGTCTTCATCCTTGAAAATCGAATGCTTGGCTGCCTCCACATGGGCTTTTGCCCCGGGGCGGAAGTGCCACAGACACAGCGTCAGATAGAGCGCGAAGATCACCACCAGCCCGAAGGAATCGGCGAAGTGGCGCAGGATTTCGTAAAGGCTCATCGCCCTTTCTCCTCAGCCAGTTCCTCCTGCGCGGCGGCGCTGTTCACATCGACCAGCGTGCCGAGCATCTGGAGATAGGCGACCAGCGCATCCATTTCGGTGACGCGGGTGGGATCGCCATCGAAATCGCGGATCTGCGCCTTGGGGTAACGTTCCGCCAGATCGCCCGCATCGGCATCGGGGTTGGCCTGCGCCATCAGATCAGCCCCGGCCTGCGCGATGTCGGTATCGGAATAGGGCACGCCCACGCGCCGCAACGCGGTGAGATTCGCCGCCGGATCGGGCACTTTCAGCGCCGTTTCCGCCAGAAAGCTGTAATTGGGCATGATGCTTTCCGGCACCACCGAACGCGGGGCCTTGAGATGCTGGACGTGCCATTCATCCGAATAGCGCCCGCCCACGCGCGCCAGATCCGGCCCGGTGCGTTTTGATCCCCATTGGAACGGGTGATCATACATCGATTCCGCCGCGAGGCTGTAATGGCCATAGCGTTCGACCTCGTCACGGAATGGACGGATCATCTGGCTGTGACACAGATAGCAGCCTTCGCGGACGTAGATGTCCCGCCCCGCCTGTTCCAGCGGGGTATAGGGACGCATGCCGTCGACCTTTTCGATCGTGTTATCGATCCAGAACAGCGGGGCGATTTCCACGATCCCGCCGATGGCGACCACCACAAAGGTTGCGGCGGCGAGCAGGGTGACGTTCTTCTCCAGCCGCTTGTGGCCTTCGAAGGGTTCCTTGCGCTTTGTATCAGTCATTGTTCGCGTTCCTTCCTGCCGCTTATTCAGCGGGCTGGGCTTGCGGTTCAGACAGGATCGGGCGGTCGGCGGCTTCATCATGCGCGGTGTCGCCCATCGGCGCTTCGTCGCGCAGCTTGCCGGCGATGGTCATCCAGATGTTGTAAACCATGATGATAGCCCCGGTGAGATACATCAGCCCGCCGACAGCGCGCAGGATGTACATTGGGTGCAGCGCCGTGACCGTGTCGATGAAGCTGTTCACCAGATAACCGTCAGACCCGTATTCGCGCCACATCAGGCCCTGCGTGATCCCGGCGACCCACATGCTGGAGGCGTAGAAAACGATCCCCAGCGTGGCGAGCCAGAAGTGCCAGTTGATCATCCGCAGGCTGTAAAGCCGCGGCTTGTTCCACAGGCGCGGCACCAGGAAATAGACGCAGGCGAAGGTGATCATCCCGTTCCATCCCAGCGCGCCCGAATGGACGTGGCCGATGGTCCAGTCGGTATAGTGCGACAGGCTGTTGACCGCCTTGATCGACAGCATCGGGCCTTCAAACGTGCTCATCCCATAGAACGCCAGCGCCAGCACCATCATGCGGATGATCGGATCGGTGCGCACCTTGTCCCACGCGCCGTTCAGCGTCATCAGACCGTTGATCATCCCGCCCCAGCTGGGCATCCACAGCATGATCGAAAACACCATGCCCAGCGTCTGCGCCCAATCGGGCAGGGCGGTGTAGTGCAGGTGGTGCGGCCCGGCCCAGATATAGAGGAAGATCAGCGTCCAAAAGTGCACGATCGAAAGGCGGTAGGAATAGACCGGCCGCTCCACGCGCTTGGGGATGAAGTAGTACATGATGCCGAGGAAGCCGGCCGTCAGGAAGAACCCAACGGCATTGTGGCCGTACCACCACTGCGTCATCGCATCCTGAACACCGGCAAACAGCGTGTAGCTCTTGGTGCCCGTGAACGATACCGGAATGCTGAGGTTGTTGACGATGTGCAGCATCGCGACGGTCACGATGAACGCGAGATAGAACCAGTTCGCGACATAGATGTGTGGCTCTTTCCGCCGCCAGAGCGTACCGAGGAAAACAAGCAGGTAGACGACCCATACGACCGTCAACCAGAGGTCGGCATACCATTCCGGTTCGGCGTATTCCTTGGACTGGGTCACGCCGAGCAGATAACCGGTGCCGGCAAGAAGGATGAAAAGCTGATAGCCCCAGACCACGAAGTAGGGCGACCATCGCCCCGCAAGCCGCGCCTGGGAGGTGCGTTGCACGACGTAGAACGAGGTCGCGATCAGCACATTGCCGCC
>JAHJSJ010000044.1 GCA_018830415.1 Alphaproteobacteria bacterium
ATGCCGAAATTCAACTCGATTTCGATCAGCGGCTACCACATGCACGAAGCCGGAGCGACCGCCGTGCAGGAGCTCGCCTTCACCATTGCCGATGGCAAGGAATATGCCAGCCGCGCTATGGCGGCGGGGCTGGATATTGATGCGTTCGCCGGGCGATTGAGCTTCTTCTTCGGCATCGGCATGAACTTCTTCATGGAGATCGCCAAACTGCGCGCCGCGCGCACGCTGTGGTACCGGGTGATGGACGGGTTGGGGGCGAAGGACGAACGCTCCAAGATGCTGCGCACCCACTGCCAGACGAGCGGCGTCAGCTTGCAGGAGCAAGACCCCTACAACAATGTCATCCGCACCACGGTCGAGGCGATGGCGGCGGTGCTGGGCGGCACGCAGTCGCTCCACACCAATGCGCTGGATGAGGCGATTGCGCTCCCCACCGATTTCTCGGCGCGGATCGCGCGTAACACCCAGCTCGTGCTGCAAGAGGAAAGCGGGATCTGCAACGTGGTCGATCCACTCGGCGGCTCGCATTACATTGAGGCGCTGACCGCAACGCTGGTGGCCGAGGCTGAGGCGATGATGGCTGAGGTGGACGCGGCGGGCGGCATGACCGCCTATGTCGCCACCGGCGCGCCCAAGGCCGCGATCGAACGCGCGGCGGCGCAAAAGCAGACCGGGATCGACAAGGGCGAGACGGTGATCGTCGGGGTCAACAAGTACCGCAAAGACAGCGAAGACCCGATGGAGACGCTGGAGGTTGATAACCAGAAGGTGCGCAGCGGGCAGATCGCGCGTCTGGCGAAAGTGCGCGAGGGCCGGGATGAGGCGGCGTGCCGAGCGGCTTTGGCGGCGTTGACGGCGGGCGCGCGCGTGAGTCCCATAGTGAGTCCCCGCGCAGGCGGGGACCTCAGTCAGCAAGGCGCTCCCTCGCCTGAGGCCCCCGCCTTCGCGGGGGCGCACAATCTTTTGGCTTTGGCAGTGGAGTGCGCCCGCCACGACGCAACCCTCGGCGAGATTTCCGCAGCGATGGAGGAGGTCTTCGGCCGCCACGATGCCACTCCCGCGCCGGTCAGCGGGGTCTATGCCAGCGCCTATGAATTCGACCGCCGCTGGGCGCAGGTGACCGACGGCGTGGAAGCCGTGGGTCGCCGCCTGGGCCGCAAGCCCCGCATCATGGTCGCCAAGATGGGCCAGGACGGTCACGATCGCGGCGCGAATGTGATCGCCAGCGCGTTCTCCGACATGGGCTTCGAGGTCGTCTCCGGCCCGTTGTTCCAGACGCCCGAGGAATCCGTTAAAATGGCTCTTGAACACGATGTCGACGTGGTCGGCGCGTCGAGCCTCGCCGCGGGCCACAAGACCCTGATCCCCGAACTGGTGCGCCTCCTGCGCGAGGCCGGACGCGGCGACATCAAGGTCACCGCCGGCGGCGTCATCCCGCCGCAGGATTATGATTACCTGCGCGAGGCAGGGGTGCAGGGGATTTACGGCCCCGGCTCCAACGTGGTGGAGTGCGCAGCGGATATTCTGGTGCTGCTCGGGCACAACATGCCGCCGCTGGGCGAGGGGCTGGACGAGGCGGCGGATTAGGCGCTACTCCTCGTCATTGCGAGCGGAGCGAAGCAATCCAGAGGGACGCGCGAGACGCTCTGGATTGCCGCGTCGCCTGCGGCTCCTCGCAATGACGACGGAGATGGCCAAGTGAGCGGATACGCAATCCTCGCTCTCTTGTTCTGGAACCGGGCCTTCATGCACGGTGACCCCGTTGAAACCTCATTGAAATCAGAAAGTACCGAATGACCCCCCGCACCGACTGGACCCGCGCCGAAATCGCGGCCCTCTTCGACCTCCCCTTCACCGAGCTGCTCTTCCAGGCCGCCAGCGTCCACCGCGAATATCACCCGCCCACGCAAGTCCAGCTCTGCACCCTGCTCAGCATCAAGACCGGCGGTTGCCCCGAAGATTGCGGCTATTGTTCGCAGTCGGTGAAGGCGGACAGCGGTGTTGAGGCGACCAAGTTGATGGATGTGCAGGCCGTGCTCCAGCGCGCGGCGCAGGCCAAGGATGCGGGCAGCCAGCGGTTTTGCATGGGCGCGGCGTGGCGCAATCCCAAGGACCGCGACATGCCTGCGATTGTCGAAATCGTGAAGGGCGTCTCCGCGATGGGGCTGGAGACCTGCATGACGCTGGGGATGCTCGAACCGCATCAGGCCGCAATGCTGGCGGACGCGGGGCTCGATTACTACAATCACAATATCGACAGCAGCCCCGAGTATTACGAGCGCGTCATCTCCACCCGCGACTTCCAGTGCCGGCTCGATACGCTGGATCACGTCCGCAAGGCGGGGATCAATGTGTGCAGCGGCGGGATCGTCGGCATGGGAGAGACGCGCGAGGACCGGGTGGGCTTCGTCCACACGCTCGCCACCCTGCCGCAGCATCCCGAAAGCGTGCCGGTCAACGCGCTGGTGCCGGTGAAGGGCACGGTGCTGGGCAATATGTTGGCCGATACGCCGCTGGCCAAGATCGACGATATCGAGTTCGTGCGCACTGTGGCGGTCGCGCGGATCACCATGCCGCGTTCGATGGTGCGGCTGTCGGCCGGGCGCGAGTCCATGTCCGAGGCGACACAGGCGCTGTGCTTCCTCGCGGGCGCGAATTCGATCTTCACCGGCGACAAGCTACTGACCGCGCCCAATGCGGGCGATGACAGCGACGGCGCGCTGTTTGCCAAGCTGGGGCTGACCGCGCTTCAAGGTGAGGAACCTGCACGGGCGTGCAAGGCGGCGGTGGCGGGGTGACTTGTAGCAGTGCTCGTCATTGCGAGGAGCCGAAGGCTCCGTGGCAATCCAGAGCGTCTCGCGTGCCGCTCTGGATTGCCGCG
>JAHJSJ010000045.1 GCA_018830415.1 Alphaproteobacteria bacterium
CAACCCCAGATCGCGCTGGCGGGCGCGGTCAAGCAGGGCGGCATCGTCAAGCCCTGCAAACAGATGGCGGTCATGTGCGGTCGGATAGAGATTGCGCAAATCCTCGGGCACGGTGATGTCGAGCGTGATGTTGGTGAACGGCGATTGTCCCCAGCGCGCAGGAACGTTGAGGTTGTAGACGAACTGCCGGATCGCCTTCTTGATTTCGGCGAAGGACAGATTGTCACCGAACACATAGGGCGCAAGGTAGGTGTCGAAGCTGGAAAACGCCTGCGCGCCGGCCCATTCGGATTGCAGAATGCCCAGGAAATTGGCCATTTGCCCCAGCGCTTCACGGAAATGACGTGGTGGGCGCGATGACACTCGCCCGGCCACGCCGTTGAAGCCGTCATTGAGCAAGGCGCGCAAGGACCAACCCGCGCAATAGCCGGTGAGGCTGTCGAGATCGTGGATGTGGAGGTCGCCTTGGCGGTGGGCAAGGCCTTCTTCCGGGGCATAGACTTGATCGAGCCAGTAATTGGCAATCACCTTGCCAGCGACGTTGCTGATCAGGCCCGCGTGAGAATAGCCGACATTGGCGTTTGCCTTGATCCGCCAGTCCGCCCCCGAAACATATTCATCGACGGTTGCGCCGCAATCGATGCCGCGACTGGCGGCAGGTGAACCGCGCATCGCGGCGATGCGGACGACGGGTGTGGCAACTGCGGTCATCTATGGTCTCCCGAGTATATTGTGGCTACGGCTGGTCCCAGCCACATCATCTTGTGAATGACCTCTCTAACGGGGCGACATTGGCGATGGATTGACATTCATCAATCGGCCGACTGTGGGCCCGAAAAAATGCTGCCCTGCGCGCCCCTGCACCCTTCAGACAAAACCGTCCTCCGGCCGCAGGGGCCGGAAGGCGGCAAGGTCACTCTCCTGGGAGGGGCGGGAGTGAACGGAGCTTCAGGCGGGGACCGGGTGGCCGCCTTCCATCGCGTGCAGAATGCGCGGGTCTTCCGGAATCGGGATACCGGCTTCTTCATAGCGCCCGCGCACCCGCCGCGTCAGCAGGCCGACGCGGGCGAGCGCGGGCAGCATCAGGTGCTCAAGCGAGTGGATCTGCCCCGGCGGCAATTGCCGGGTGATGCCGAGCTGCTCGGCCTCACGCAGTCCGGCAAAGAAATCATCCGCGTCGATCTCGCAATTTTCCAGCACCATCATAAAACCGGGATCAATCCGACTGGCAATCGTCCCCGCAGTCCCGGCAAAGGCAAGAATGCTGACCGCTTCAAACGCGAAATCGGCCAGACCCTCGACCTCGTCTTCGGCGAGTCCGGCAATTACCGGGGCCAGATAGGCATGGCCGAATGAGACGTGGCGCGATTCGTCGCGCATCACGTTGAAGGTTAATTGCTTGAGCAATTCGCACTGGGTCGAACGATACATGTTGTTGAACGCGCCCAGCGCCAGCCCTTCGACGATCATGTTCATGCCGATCATGATCTTCTCGTAACGATCCGCCTTCAGCGTCGCGTCGATCAACTGTTTGAGCCAGCCCGACATCGGATAAACCATCGCCACCTTGTCGCAATACCGCGCGAAAACTTCGACATGGCGCGCCTCGTCCATCGTCTGGGTCGCGGCATACAGTTTGGCAGTGGCATCGGGCACCGAATGGGTGACGCAGGCCGCCGTCATCAGCGCGCCCTGTTCGCCGTGCAGAAATTGCGACAGCAACTGCGCGGTCGAATGGGCTGTGAAGCGTTCCTGCTGCGATTTTGACAGCTTCTGGAAAAACGGCATCCGGTGATAGATGTCCTGTTCGTCATTGATCAGCGGCTTGGACGGATCGACCGTCAGATCCCACGGCAGGCGTTCATCACTGTTCCACTGATCCTGCTTGGCGCGGCGGTAGAGGTCTTCAATCTTGTCGCCCGACATCAGATAATCGAACGTCCAGGCAATTTCGAGCGGGCTGCGATAGATGTCATCGGGTGACTGGCCCTTCAGCCAATTTGGCAGGGGGCTGGCTTCGGGGGTTTTTGTAACAGTTTCCATGGTTCTCTCCCTTGAGGCGCGCCACGCGGGCGGGCCATGTTTGTGGTTTCAATATTGGCGGGCGGGCAGGCGCACGATCATGCCGTCCATCGCGGCGGTCACCGGAATCTGGCAGGCGAGCCGGCTGCGATCATTCACATCATGCGCAAAATCGAGCGTCGCGCGTTCAAGATCGTGCATCGCGGGAAGCCGGGGGGCGTCGGCCGGGTCAAGGTAGCAATGGCAAGTGCCGCAGGCGCAAAACCCACCACGATCGCCCTCAATCCTCGGCACCTTGTGCATCGCTGCGGCTTCCATCAGGCTGATGCCCGCAGGGCTGGCGACGTCGTGGACCGTGCCATCATATTCGACATAGGTAATCTGAGGCATTGATCGTGCTGCTCCACCAGTTACTGACATTAATGTAAGCAGTGGGGCGCGGCGGTTACATTGATCTTTATCAAGGCAGGCCGGTTCAAACCCGCAGATGCAGCCGATCATCCATAATTCTGTTTGAGGTTGCCATGTCCCGTCCCGGCGCTTGTCGCCTATTTTTGAGCGCTACGTTCGGCATCCCGTCCGGGACGGAACTCACCCGGCAACTCAGCGAACTGGCCACCCCGGTCACGGTGATGCGCGGCGAGACGGTTGAAACCGATCCTACGGCGGCATCATTGGCATTCCTGACCGGTGGCGCGACCAAATTGAGCGCGCTCGCGGCGCGCGGGCGGCACCAGATCGTGGCGTTCCATTTCGGCGGTGACATCTTCTCGATCCCTGCAGAAGGGCTGCACCGCCATGTGATTACCGGATTACGCGACAGCGCGCTGTTCCTGTTCCCGGCGCGCGCGTTCTATGATCGCGCTGCAGCCAGCCCGCGCATTATGCGCACGCTGCTGGAACGCTCGCAAACCGCATTGTTCCGCTGCCGCGACAAGGCAGTGAACCTGGGCCGCAAAACCGCGCGCGAACGGGTAGCGGGATTTCTGCTGGGCATGGCGGAGCGGCTGGATTGCCCCGATGACGAGCCCGGCTGCATCAAATTGCCGATGTCGCGCCGCGACGTGGGCGAAAGCCTGGGCCTGACCATTGAAACGGTCAGCCGCCAGATCACCGAGCTCAAGGAAGCCGGAATTATCGACACCCGTGGGCGATCATGCATCGTGCTGCATGATCTGGATCAGTTGGCCGCGCAGGCTGGCAATGTCGAACCGCGCGATGCGATGTCCGGCCTTGCCCCGGCAGCGCAGCGGGTGGTGATGGTTCAATGACCGCGCCTGATGCCGCCGCATCAGGCGCTTGGAATGCGCAAGCGCCGCAATAATCGGGCATGGCACCTGGCAATCGTTGATTTACATCAATTGCGTGACGCTCAGTCGGTCTATGTGAGCCTGCATGAATCACACACCTTTCGCATCGCTCGCCGTGCTGACGCTGCTGACGGTTCCTGCCGTAGCCCATGCCCAGAACGCGCCCCCGCCCGCATCGGTATCTGCATCGGTGGCCGCACCCGCGCCCGAAAACGCACCCGCACCCGCAACGCTCAAATTCGATCCCTATGCCGATATCCGCTACCGGCTCGAACTGGTTGATCAGGATGGTCTGCCGCAGGATGCCACCGCATCGACGCTGCGAATCAGGGCCGGGGTCAGGCTGGGCGAATGGCATGGGTTCAGCGCGCAGGTGGAGGGTGAGGCAATTGCCCGGATCGGCCCGCGCGATTTCAACGATACGGTCAACGGACGCACGGCGTTTCCGGTGGTCGCTGATCCTTCCGATGTGCTGCTCAATCAGGCTATCGTGAAGTGGCAGCCGGTCAAGGAACTGTCCGCCAGCGCCGGGCGGCAGGCGGTCAATCTTGATAATCAACGCTGGTTCGGATCGGTCGGCTGGCGGCAGAATGATCAGACTCTCGATACTGTCCGGCTAACCGCTAC
>JAHJSJ010000046.1 GCA_018830415.1 Alphaproteobacteria bacterium
AATAGCGCCGCCACGCCCAGTTCAGCCAGATTCGGGCGCAGCACGATCACCACGCCCGCAAACGCCGCCAGCGATGCAAACCACACGCGCCGATGCACTTTTTCACGCAGCAACACCCCGGCCAGAATCTGCGTCAGAACCGGCGAGAGAAAGCTGATCGCCATCGCTTCGGCCAGCGGCATCAGATAGATCGCCGAAAAGAAACTGACCGTGGCGACCGACAGGCAGGTGCCGCGGGCCAGCTGTAACCACGGGTGGGTCGGGATGAAGGCGCGAGGCCCTTCGCTTCGGAGCAGCAGCAGCGATAATGCCGCAGCGCCAATGCCGAACCGCAGCGCGGCCACCGCAAAAGCGGGCCATGCCCCGGCCATCGACTTTACCACCGCATCGCCAACCGACAGAAATGCAAAGCCGGCGACGGCAAGACCCAGACCACTGCGTTGCTGATCATTCATGCGATGCGCCTTTGCTGCGCCGAGGCCGGAATGGCAAGCCTTGCCCGTGGCCATTCAAAATCAGCCGCGCATCCTTAGGGAAAAAACAACCTTTCCCTTTTATTCACCATGCTTCGCCACGCTGCTTTCGCAAGAGCCTGGCGAAAGAAACGTAATAACAACGAGCCTTGGGGGCTGAGAATGAGCGCATTCGGCAAAAAGGGCAATGTGGGCGGAGTAACGCCCGGCGGACGGCCTGCCTTTGGTGTGGCGCGCCCGATGAAGGGCTCTGGCGGCCCCAGTGCGGCGCCGCGCGGCGGCGAGCAATTCCCTCCCATTCCGGGCGAAGGCGGCGGTGCCAGCCCCGCGCCCGCCCAAGCGCCCTCGCCAAGTCGCCCGGCCACCACCGCCGAAGCCATCGACCGCCTGAACGAGCGCATGACCTCGGTCAACGACGGCAATTCCGAAGTCGGCGGGTTTGAAGCGAGCGTCCACAAGATCAAGGAACAGGTGCTGCCGCGCCTGCTCGAACGCGTCGACCCGGAAGCAGCGGCGACGCTTTCCAAGGAGGAACTCTCCGAAGAATTCCGACCGATCATCATGGAAGTGCTGGCCGAACTGAAGGTCACACTGAACCGGCGTGAACAATTCGCGCTGGAAAAGGTGCTGATCGACGAATTGCTCGGTTTCGGCCCGCTCGAAGAATTGCTCAATGATCCGGATATTTCGGACATCATGGTCAACGGCCCGGATCAGACCTACATCGAAAAAAAGGGCAAGCTGGTGCTTGCCCCGATCCGCTTCCGCGATGAACAGCACTTGTTCCAGATCGCCCAGCGGATCGTGAACCAGGTCGGCCGCCGCGTTGACCAGACCACCCCGCTGGCTGACGCCCGCCTGAAAGACGGCAGCCGCGTCAACGTGATCGTCCCGCCGCTTTCGCTGCGCGGCACCGCGATCTCGATCCGCAAGTTTTCCGAAAAGCCGATCACGCTCGACATGCTGCGCGATTTCGGTTCGATGTCGGACAAGATGTGCACCGCGTTGAAAATCGCGGGCGCGTGCCGGATGAACGTGGTGATTTCAGGCGGCACCGGTTCGGGTAAAACGACCATGCTCAACGCCCTGTCGAAGATGATCGATCCGGGCGAGCGCGTGCTGACCATCGAAGACGCGGCCGAACTCCGTCTGCAACAGCCGCACTGGCTGCCGCTGGAAACGCGTCCGCCCAACCTTGAAGGCCAGGGCGCGATCACCATCGGCGATCTTGTGAAGAACGCGCTGCGTATGCGTCCTGACCGCATCATCCTTGGCGAAATTCGCGGCGCGGAATGTTTCGATCTGCTCGCCGCGATGAACACCGGTCACGATGGTTCGATGTGCACGCTCCACGCCAATTCCCCTCGCGAATGTCTTGGCCGTATGGAAAACATGATCCTGATGGGCGACATCAAGATCCCGAAAGAAGCCATTTCGCGCCAGATTGCCGAATCGGTCGATCTGATCGTGCAGGTCAAACGTCTGCGCGACGGTTCGCGCCGCACCACCAACATCACCGAGGTGATCGGGATGGAAGGCGACGTGATCGTGACGCAGGAATTGTTCAAGTTCGAATATCTCGACGAGACCGATGACGGCAAGATCCTTGGCGAATTCCGTGCGTCCGGCCTGCGTCCCTATACCTTGGAAAAGGCGCGGCAATTCGGGTTCGATCAGGCTTATTTGGAGGCCTGCCTGTAAGGCAGGCGGTGCGGCCTAACCGGCCGCCCGCAGCGTTGCGACTTTCAGGTCGCATAAGCGAGGATATCGCGCGCCCGAAGGGGCGTGCGAAAATCAAAGACTCCCGATCACCACCGGCAGGCTCATCGCAAGGCACCCGCCGCCGATCATCGCCGCGCCGACGAACAATCCCGTCCACGGCACCCAGCCGACCTGCTCCAGCCGTCCCACATCACGGCGCTTGCTCCGCCGCCGCTCCATCACCGCGGCAAAGCCCGCAAACACCCAGAACAACCCGCCAATAATGGCCAGCTGTCCAGCATCGCTCAGCAGTTCAAAACGGGCGATTATATCCATGCGCAGCGCATATGGGGCACTGGCGCGCTTGCGCAACCCTCTCGCCTCGGCCAAGCGCAGCGGCGATGGATGGTTCGATCGCCCGCCCCCGCCCGCTGCTTGCGCTTGGTATCCGACTGCTGGCTGCGGCTGCGCTGGCGACGATGGCGATGCTGGTGAAACTTGCCGGGGAACGCGGCGTCCACCTGATCGAACTGATTTTCTGGCGGCAGGTGCTCTCTTCGGTGCTGCTCGGCGCGGGGCTGGCGCTGACAGGCCGCCTGGCGCTGCTGAAGACGAACCGTTTGCGCGCCCACACAGCACGATCGGCCACCGGATTGTTCGGAATGATCTTTACCTATGGCGCGGTGCTGCTGCTTCCACTGGCCGAGGCAACCACGCTGGGCTTTACCGCGCCGGTATTTGCCGTGCTGATTGCGATGGTGCTGTTTCGTGAGACAATCGGCCCCTATCGCTGGGCAGCCGTGGCGATGGGTTTCGCCGGGGTGTTTGTGGTGATGCAACCGGGCGGCGGCGGATTGGCGCAAGGAGTGACACTGGCGGGTATCGCTGTCGGTCTGATGGCGCCATTGATGGTGTCGTTAATCAGTTTCCAGATTCAGGATCTCAACAAAACCGAAAACCCGTGGAGCATCGTATTCTGGTTCGCCACACTCAGCATTCCGGTCGCCGCGATCGGCCTGCCCTTCGTGATCGGCGCGCACGAAATTGAAACCTGGGGGATCATTCTGGCAATGGCGTTGATGGGCGTGCTGGCGCAGATCCTGCTTACCACCTCATTGCGGTTCGGATCGGCTGCGGTTATCCTGCTGATGGATTATACCGCGCTGCTCTGGGCGAGTTTTTACGGATACGCCGTGTTTGACCGCGCCGCGCCTGCCAGCCTGTGGCTGGGCGCGCCGCTGATCATCGCTGCCGGATTGCTGATCGCATGGCGCGAACACCGGCTGGCCAAGGCAAACCGTGTCGCTTCTGCGGCGAGTCAGGAATAAGTAATAAGCATTGTGCGTTATAGACCCAGACAACAAGGAAACCCGAACATGATTCGCAAGACCATTATCGCTGCCGCACTCGCCGCCATCACGCTGACCGCCAGCGCCTGCAACACAGTGAAGGGCGCGGGTGAGGATATCCAGTCGGTCGGCCGCGCGGGCGAACGCGCGATCGATTAATTCGACCTGTAAACCAGCATGATATTGTTCGCGGGCAAGGCATAGCGCGCGCTGCGAACCATGCCTTGCTGTGCCGCCAGCCTGTCGAGTTCCTCGGCATCGCGCAGACCCCAGAGCGGGTTGCGCGCTTTCAGGCTGGCGTCGAATTGAAGATTGGATGGCGCGGTCTCGACCCCTTGTTCAAGATAGGGGCCGTAAAGGATCAATCGCCCGCCGCTGGCGCCCAGTAATCGGGCTGCCCCCACGAACAGGCCGATGGTTGCTTCCCACGGGCTGATATGCACCATGTTGATGCACACTATCACATCGGCCGCCGCGACCGGCCAGGTTGCGGGAGCCGCCGCATCCAGCATGACCGGCGCGGCGAGATTATCCCCCGTGTAGTCTGCTCGATAGGCCGAAATCGAGGCCAGCGCCTCGCCCGAAGGATCGCTCGGCTGCCAATCCAGCGCGGGAAAGCGTTCAGCGAAGAACACCGCGTGTTCGCCCGTGCCGCTGGCGATTTCCAGCACCGTGCCCGACGCAGGCAGCTCCTGCGCCAGCACCTCGGCAATCGGTTCACGGTTGCGCAGCGCTGCGGGGGCGTGCTGTTTTACACTCATGAAACCTGCCGCTCCTGCCCTTCCCAATAGGGTGCGCGCAGTTCGCGCCGCAGGATTTTGCCGCTGGCGTTGCGCGGCATCAGCGGGATCACGTCGACGCTTTTGGGCGCTTTGAACGCCGCGATACGTTCACGCGCCCAGGCGATCACGTCGGCTGCGTCAATTTCATGCCCCGGCTTGGCAACGACGCAGGCCTTGACCTCCTCACCCCAGCGCGCGCTTGGCACGCCGATCACCGCGACCTCGGCAATGGCGGGGTGGCCGTAGATCGCGCTTTCGACCTCGGCCGGGTAAACGTTTTCGCCGCCGGAGATGATCATGTCCTTGATCCGGTCCTGAATATAGACATAGCCATCATCGTCCATCACCGCCGCATCGCCGGTATGGAGCCAGCCATCGGGGTCGATAGTCTTGGCGGTGGCTTCGGGCAGATTCCAGTATCCGGCGGTGTTTGAAGGTGAGCGGACGCAGACCTCGCCGATTTCGCCGCGCGCGGCTTCGCGGTTGTCGGCATCGCGCACTTCGATCTCGACGCCGGGGCAGGCCTTGCCCGCCGAACGCATCCGCTGATTGCCTTCGAGCGAATGATCTTCGGGCGGCAGGATCGAGATTGTGCCGCTGGTTTCGGTCATGCCGTAAGCTTGCAGGAACCGGGTGGTCGGCATGGTGCGCACCGCCTCCTTCAGCAGTTCGAGCGGCATCGGCGCGGCGCCATACAAAAGATATTTGAAGCTGCTGAAATCGGTGCTTGTCGCGCGCGGATGCTGCACCACCATTTGCAGCGCGGCGGGCACGATGAACATGTGGGTTGCGCCTGCCTCGATCGCGTCCAGCACCCCGGTCGGGGTGAATTCCGCCTGCACAAGGCTGCGCACCCCGTTGGCGACCGCGACATTCACCAACCCGGTGCCGCCAATATGCGCGCAGGGCATGGCGACCAGCATACAGTCGGTCGGTTCATAGAATTGCCATTCCAACCCGGCAGCCAGCGCTGGATTGCGCAGGCCCAGCAGGTTGGCGTTGGACAGCATTGCCCCCTTGGGATTGCCGGTCGTGCCCGAGGTATAAAGCTGCAAGATCGGGTCATGCGGTGCTGGCGGGGTGTAATCGGCTGGTTCGAACCCGCCCGCCGCCGTGCGCGCCGCCTCGGCCTCGATCACTTCGGGATTGGCGGGAACTTCGGCTGCGACCGCGTGGGCGGTCTCGACAAACTCGGCATCGGCAAACAGCAGCTTGGCCTCGGTATCCGACAGGATATAGGCGATTTCACGCGGGGCCAGCCGCCAGCCGATCGGCACCATCACCGCCCCCATCCGCGCCGCCGCGATATAGAGCAGGAAGTAGGTATCGCGGTTCTTGCCCAGCCACGCGATCCGGTCACCCTTCGCGATATCGCGCGATTGCAACAACGCGATCAACTGCCGTGTCAGCCGGTCAGCCTCGGCATATGAAGTTATCCGCCCATCCTGATCGAAAGCAGTCCCATCGGGACGCTCCTTCGACCAGAAGTTCAGGATCGCATCAAAGGTCGAATGATCGTGATAAGCGTTGTTCGCCATTGCCGTGCTCTCTCCCAAAAGCTGTTTGGGCAAAGGTTAGGCGAAGTTGGGCGAAGCGGTCCAGCAGCGATTGGGTTTGGCCCTAACGAAACCGCCCCTGACGGCGCGCCGCCGGTTCTCGAACCAGCAACCAGACGAGCAGACCCAGCGGCCCGGCGATAAAGGTCGCCAGCAAAATCGGGGCCTGCACCCAGCGCGACAGGCCCTTGGCATCGGCATCGCGCACGATCCAAACTCCCACGAACAGATCAAACGCAAGGTAATGCGTCCAGCCGATCACAACCCCGGCATCACTCGCAAAAATCGCGCGCACCCCGGCAATGGTGGTGAAATCCGCGCCGCCGCCATCGGGATTGGGGATCACCCCGGTCAGCACCCCGATCAGTCCGGTGGCATAGATCAGGCACAGCAGCCCCACCCCCAGATACAGCACGCCCGATAACAGCGCCGGCCAGCGCGGCAACAGGATCAATGCGATCCAGCCTGCCGCCGCAAGAATGCTCACCGCGGTGAACGCAAAGCCCCAGTCGATCATGCCGCTGACTCCATTTCGCCGATCCGCCGCCATTCGCGTGCGGCGCGGCGCATCGCGTCATTATCATGGGTAAATCGCCCGCCTGCCCGGCGCATGGCAAGACCCAGCGCAGCCTCTGCCACCAACGCGGCGTCAATCGACCGGAACCGTTCCCACGATCCTGACAGCAGCGGATCGATCAGCGGCGCAGCAAGGATGCCGAGCCTTTCGCCGATCCGCCGGTCGTTACTGCGCTCACCGCGCAGCAGCCCCGGGCGCAGAATGTCAAGCCGTTTGAAGCCGATCCGCGATAACGCATTCTCAGTTTCGCCCTTGACCCGGAAATAGACGCCCTTGCCGCGCGCATCGGCCCCCGCCGCGCTCACCAGCACCATGTTGGGCACACCCGCGCGCTTGGCGGCCTCAGCCGTCGCCAGCACCAGATCGTGATCCACGCTCCGAAACGCCGCTTCGTCGCGCCCGGCCTTTTTCCAGGTGGTGCCCAGCGCGCAGATCAGCGCGCGCGGGCGCACCGCCTCTAACACCTCGCCCCACTTGGCTGGCTGCGCGACGAACATTTCCATCCGCGCGCCCGACGGCAGCGGAGCCTCACGCCGGGCAATGCCGACAATCCGCGCTTCATCCCCAGCGCTGGCAACGTCGATCACATGGCGTCCGACAAGGCCCGTCGCCCCCACCAGCGCAATCCGCACCGGGCCGCGCGGCTCAGACATTGATCAGCCCGGCCGGGTGCGTCCCATAAATCGCAGCGCACGCCTGCATCGCGAACCGGTCGCTCATCCCCGCGATGAAATCGGCGATCATCCGGCTGCGTTGGGGTTCGTGTTCGGGCAGGCGTTGGTGCCAGTCAGACGGCATCAACTTCGCGTCCTGCGAATAGGCGGCGAACAGCCGGGCAACAACATCGCGCGCGCGTTCTGCCGCAGCAATCTGTTCGGGGTGAAAATACAACCGATCATACATGAACGTCTTGAGCCGCCGTTCGCGTGACGTCATTTCGGGCGAGAACCCGGCCAGCTGCCGCCCGGCAGATCGGTGCGGCCCACCCCGCTGACGAACAGGGTGTCTCCGGTGAAGACGTTGCCCGGGGTGTAAAGGCAGACGCAGCCCGGGCTGTGCCCCGGAGTGTGGATCACCTTGAGTTCCACTTCCTCTCCCGCCTTCACCATGTCGCCGTCCTTCAAAAGCCCGTCCGGTGGCGGGGTGCCGGCGCAACCCAGCATCTGGGCGAATTGGGCTGCATGCTCGCTGACCATGGCCGTGGCGTCGCCCTCGTGGGCCAGGATACGGGCACCGGTCAACTCCTTGAGCCGGGCATTGCCGCAAGTGTGGTCCGGGTGGCCGTGGGTGTTGACGATTTTGACTATTTTCAGGCCGCGCTTCCCGGCCTCGGCCACGATCTGTTCCTCGCTGCCGCCCGGGTCGATAACCACCGCCTCGCCGGTTTTCTCGCAACCCACCAGGTAGGCGAACACCGCCATCTGCCCCACCATCAACTGCGCAATCTTCATATCGTGTCGCCCTCTTTCCTTAAGTTCGATTTAGCCGCCTTGACGCCGGACTCGCGCGCCAGCGTCCCCCGGCGTAATAACCCCGGCCAACTGCTGGTCTTTATGGGCAAGGGGGCCCCAAGGCCCCAGTAAAAACCAAGTGAAGGGATTTTTCAAGTGAAGCGCGAAGAATGCCGATACGGAGTCCAGAGAGGACGCGAAGCCCCCTCCGCGGCCGAAGACATCGCGCCCGCGCCGCTTCCATCCTCGCCAAACGCCCCGGGCCAACGCACGGGGCGAAAGGACAAGGAGGTCCCAATGCCCGCCCAAACCGCCGCCAGGCAAACCGCGCCGGACGGCCTGAAGGAAATCGTGGCCGCCCTGATGTGCTCGCCGCTTTATTTCGAGCTGACCCCGGTGGAGCGGCTCAACCTCATCAAGACCCTGG
>JAHJSJ010000047.1 GCA_018830415.1 Alphaproteobacteria bacterium
CATCCCCTAAAGCGTTCATCACCAACACGGAAAGGCCCGGACATTCAGCGCGGATATCCTCCAGCACGTCTGCGAAATAGCCCGAGGTGATCAGCAGCTTCGCTTGGGAATCGCGGATGATATAGGCAGCTTCCGGCGCGGTCAGGCGCGAGGAGATTGGCACCATCATCGTGCCTGCGCGCTGCGATCCCCAGATCAGCGTGAAATATTCGATGCGGTTTTCCAGCAACACCGCAAAGGCATCCCCGGCACCGATCCCGTGGGCGCGCAGCAGATGGGCGAGGCGGTTCGATTCCGCCTCCAATTCGCCAAAGGTGATTTGCTTGCCCGACCCGGTCATGATGACAGCGGGATGATCGGGACGGGTCGCGGCGTGCGCGATGGGGTGCATACTCATGGTTCTCTCTCCCTTGCCGCAGCGCAGCGCGCTGTCTGGCTTGGGGAGGAAATTGAACTGTGCGAGGCGACCCCGCAAGCAAAAACAGTATGAGAAATGCTACTCATTTTCGGAAGAGGGCATCAGCGGGGAGCCGGCAGTGCCACACAAAAAAGGCGGCGGGTAAACCCGCCGCCATGATCGGACACCCTCTCCAATGTCCGGCCCACTTATCGTGGGCAATTTCGTAGTCTTACTCGCCGCCCTGACCGGTCAACCTCTGGTCACGCACATAGGCGAGCTGTGCTTCGCTCTCTACCATATACGGAATCGGATTGACTGCAAGCCCATCAACACGGACTTCGTAATGCAGGTGCGGCCCGGTCGAACGGCCGGTCGATCCGACATAGCCGATCAGGTCGCCCTTCTTGATATTGTCGCCCGCTGCCACGGCCAGACGCGACAGGTGGGCGTAACGGGTTTCCATCGACGCGCCGTGATTGATGCTGATGTAGAGGCCGTAGCTCGAATACCAGTCGGCCCGTCCGATCACGCCGTCAGCCGTGGCGTAGATCGGGGTACCGGTTGGTGCGGCCAGATCGATGCCGGTGTGGTTGCGGCGGCCGCCCAGTACCGGATGGGTGCGCATCCCGTAATTGCTGGTCAGCTGCGCACCTTCGAGCGGCATCCGCGACGGCACCGAAATTGCGCGCTGAGGAATTGGCGAGGAAAAAGCGGTTATGTCCGCACCCATGCCCAGCGTCGGGGTGGTGCGTTCCAACGCGGTCCAGCCTGCGAACAGCGATTTGAAGCGCTGGTCATTATTGGCGGCATCATCATTCCGCGCTTCGCGCACGGGTTCGATAATATCGGCGCTGGAATTGGCATTGGCAGTGTTGGCAAAAGCAGGTGACGCGGCGGAAACCATAAACGCAGCGCAGGCCGTAGCTGCAAACTTGATAAGGTGGCGCACGGCAAATTTCATAACTGACCCGGTTCCCGATTGCGGCTGTTGCCGTTGGAAAATTCCGGCACGTCTGTTGCGCGCCTGTTGTTGGGGGGTGGTTATGCGGGGGTATCGTTAATGTGCAATCACTGTGTAAAATTCACGCGACAAACCGGCTGCAAGACGCGCTGAGTCGTTGAATGGCGGCTTAATGGCCCCGCCAAAGTGCTGTTTTACGAGCGTCTGCCAAAGGGATTCGGGGCGGGCCTGCGCCATTTCGGCACACCGCAAAAAGTGTTTGGTGCCGAATCCGACGTGGCGGATTTCGTCGTCAAGGATGCGCGCAAGGATTTTTACTCCGCCCGTATCGCCCGCCGTCTGCACCCGTTCCAGCATCGCAGGCGTCACATCCAGCCCGCGCGCTTCAAGCACCATTGGCACCACGGCTAGCCGCGCAGTGACATCGTGGCGGGTGGCATGCGCGGCCTCCCACAGCCCCGCATGCGCCGGGAGCGCGCCGTAACGGCTGCCGAGCTGCTCCAGTTTGCGCGCCAGCAGCGCGAAATGCATCGCTTCATCGGCGGCGACATCGAGGAAATCGCTGACGAATTCTGCGCCCATTGCCTCCCCAAAGCGCCCGGCCATGTCGAGCGCCAGATCAATCGCCACGAATTCGATATGCGCAAGGCTGTGCCACAGCGCGATGCGCGCGCGCTCGGAACCGAACTTGCCCCGCTTGGGCATCTGG
>JAHJSJ010000048.1 GCA_018830415.1 Alphaproteobacteria bacterium
CCGGAATGCCATTGGCATCCAGCACATCGCGCGCCACGAATGCGGTCAGCAGGCTCGGCGCGAGATAGGACAAGGTTTGCGCCAGCCCGGTAAACGCGCTCTGGGTCAGAAACCCGACCGACCGCTGGCTCGCCTTGAGCCGGTCTGCGACATAGGCGCGGTATGGCTCCATCGTGATGTTGTTGCCCGCGTCGAGGATCCACAACAGGCTGGCCGCCATCAGCAGCGTGCTTGAATAGGGCATGGCAAACAGCGACAGCGAACAGATCACCGCGCCGATCAGGAAATAGGGCGTGCGGCGGCCCATGCGGGTGTTGGTCCGGTCGCTCATCGCGCCGACAATCGGCTGGATGATCAACCCGGTCATCGGGCCGGCCAGCCACAACAGCGGCATGGTTGCCTCGTCCGCGCCCAGAAAGCCGTAGATCGGCCCCATATTGGCCTGTTGCAGCCCGAAACTGAATTGCAGCCCGAAAAAGCCGATATTCATTTCGATGATTCGCAGCAGCGAAAGCCGGGGCTTTTCCGTCATATGCGCCTGTCCGATCCTCTTGTCCGCACGGATCTGTCGCCGCGCTGTGACATGGAAGTGACACGTTTCCCGGTAAATTGCAAACGTTTGCAAGATTCCTGTTGCAAACGTTTGCAATGGGCGTAGTCATGAGCGTGTCGGCGCCACAGAAGCGCGAATTCGAGAGGAGACTACCCATGAAATTGCGTATCGCGCTTTGTGCAAGTGCAGCCCTGTGCGCCATCGCCAGTCCGGCTGTGGCGCAGGATAATCTCGCTGATGAATCGGCCGAGACCCAAGGCAACGAAATCATCGTCACCGCGGTTGCGCGCGGCCAGAACCGGATCGAAAGTTCGGTTTCGGTCAGCACCATCGGCGCGGACACCATCGCCAATCTTGGTTCGCCATCATCGGCTGACCTGATCCGCCAGATCCCCGGCATCCGTTCCGAAGCATCGGGCGGCGAAGGCAACGCCAATATCGCGGTGCGCGGCATTCCGGTATCAACCGGCGGTGCGCGCTATATCCAGTTGCAGGAAGATGGCCTGCCGATCCTTGAATTCGGCGACATCATCTTCGGCAATGCCGACAACTTCCTGCGCGCCGATCGTTCGGTCGCCCGCGTCGAAGCGGTGCGCGGTGGTTCGGCATCGACCTTTGCCTCCAACGCGCCGGGGGCGGTGATCAACTTCATTTCCAAAACCGGCCAGCAGGAAGGCGGCGCGATCCAGGGCAGCGTCGGGGTTGATTTTGAAAGCTACCGGCTCGATTTCGATTACGGCGCGCCGCTGGCTGATGATCTTTATTTCCACGTCGGCGGGTTCTACCGCACCGGCGAAGGCCCGCGCGATATCGGCTTCAACGGCTATGATGGCGGCCAGATCAAGGCCAATATCACCAAGGAATTCGATGGCGGCTATATCCGCTTTTCGGCCAAGTACCTGGACGATCGCACGCCCACTATCCTGCCGCAGCCGGTGTTTGTCGGCGGGACCGATGCCAGTCCCGATTTCAATGCGATCCCCGGTTTCAATCCGCGCCGCGATTCGCTGCTCAGCCCGTTCCTGACCCCGGCGGTAACGCTGGATGGCAACAACAACCCGGCCAGCTTTGATTTCCGCGACGGGCTTTCGGTTGAAAGCTTTGCCTTCGGGATTGAAAGCGACATCGACGTGGGCGGCGGATGGACGCTGACCAACCGGTTCCGCTTTTCCGATAATTCGGGCAGTTTCCAGTCACCCTTCCCGGCCAGCGCGGACACGGCGCAGAATGTTGCCGATGCCATCGGCGGTGCGGGTTCGACGATCGAATTCGCCTCTGGCCCCAACACCGGCGCGGTCGCCAATGCGGCCAATATCGGCGGCAACGGGCTGCTCACCAATGTGGTGGTGTTCAACGTCCGGCTCAACAGCCTCGACAACGTCACCAATGATTTCCGGGTGAACAAGGAATTCGATTTCGGCGGCGGTTCGGCCAATTTCACCACCGGTTTTTACCTGTCGCGCCAGACCATCGATACCGACTGGCTGTGGACCTCGCACGTCCAGACCGTGCAGGGCAATGGTGAGGCCGTGCTGGTCGATATCCGCGACGTAAATGGCGATCTGGTCACGCAAAATGGCACTGTCGGGTTCGGCGCGAGTTTCTTCGGCAATTGCTGCCGCCGCAATTATGATGTCGATTACAGCACCTATGCGCCGTTCGCGTCGCTCTCGCTCGAACTGGACCGGCTGACGCTTGATGGCAGCATCCGTTACGACTTCGGTGATGCCGATGGCACGATCACCGGGGCCGACAGCGGCTTTGGAATCGGGCTTAGCAGCTTCGATTTCGACAATGACGGCGTGATCAGCCCGGCTGAAGGCCAAACCAGTGTCTTGCCGCTCGGCAGTGCGCGCCCGGTCAATTACAATTTCGATTATTTCAGCTTCTCGCTCGGTGCGAATTACCTGCTGAGCGATGATCTGGGTATCTTCGCGCGCTACAGCCAGGGTGGCCGCCACACCGCCGATCGCAGCCTGTTTTCGCCCGCAGTCAGCGCGGTTGATGGCAGCCTGCCGGGCGGCGATTCCGGGGTCATCGCCAAGGTCGATCAGCTCGAAACGGGGCTGAAATATCAGGCCAACGGATTGTCGCTGTTTGCCACCGGCTTCTATGCAAAAACGGCTGAAACCAATGTCGACATCGCCCCGGTGGTGCTGTTCGATACCGAGTTTGAAGCTTATGGTCTCGAACTCGAAGCTGCATATCGCACCGGCGGGTTCACCCTTTCGGGCGGTGCGACCTGGACCGACGCGGAAATCAAGGATGCGCTGGATACCAGCGTCATCGGCAACACGCCGCGCCGTCAGGCTGATCTGGTCTATCAGGCGACCGCGCAATATGAAGCTGACTTGTTTACGCTGGGCGCGAATGTCGTTGGCACCACCAACAGCTTCACGCAGGATTCAAACCAGTTGAAGCTGCCCGGATTTACGCAGGTGAACGCGTTTGTCGCGGTGCGCCCGGTTGACCGGATCGAAATCGGGCTCAACGCGCAGAACCTGTTCAACTCCAACGGGTTCACCGAGGCGGAAGAGGGCGCAATCCCCGGCAACAACATCGTGCGTGCGCGCTCGATTGCGGGCCGGACAGTGCTGGCTTCGGTGCGGTTCGACTTCTGATCCACACCATCGCAAACGGGCTGGCCGCCAACTCTCCCGGTGGCCAGCCCGGTTTTTTGATTCAGGATTTGGGATAAGCTGCTGCCATGACGACAGCCTGGACCGCGGAGCACGTGCGCCAGATTACGCCGGGCGCTGCGGCGTTGATCCCGCCGATTATCGCGCCGGATCACTCGCGGCTTGATCCCGCGCGGCTGTATTGGGATATGTGGCCGGTGCAGGACGCGCACGGCCAGCCCGCCACCATCGCCGGGCGCGCGCTGTGGATGGCCCTGACCGCGCCTGACCGGGGCGATCCGGGGCTGCGCCACTTCGAAGCGAAGATACACCTGATCGAGCGGCGAGAAGGTGAATGGCTGGATCTTGGCCCGGTCCTCCCTGATTTTGACGTGCCATACGAACGCGAATGGGCAGGATCGGCGCTGTTCGATGACGGGGTGATGACGCTGTTCCTCACCGCTGCCGGAACCGCCGCCAAGGCCGGGGGCTACCAGCAGCAATTGTGGCAGGCGCGCGCGCCGGTAGGGGCTGATGGCCTGCCGGGCGAATGGAGCTTTCCCACGCCGTGTTTTGATGGCTACGGCGCGGATTACATGCCCGCCGATGCGCATGACGGCGCGCCCGGCATGATCAAGGCGTTCCGCGATCCGGCCTGGTTCCGCGATCCGGCGGACGGCACCGAATACCTCGCCTTCACCGCCTCGCTCGCCGGATCGGGCAATGCGTTCAACGGCGCCTTCGGATTGGCGCGCAGGGGTGCGTCAGGGTGGGTCTTGATCCCGCCTTGCCTCCATGCAGACGGCGTCAATAATGAGCTGGAGCGCGCGCATCTGGTCTTTCACGGCGGGCATTACTATGCCTTCTGGTCAACGCAGACAGGGACATTCGCGCCCGAACTGCGGCATGCGCCGGGGGGGCTTTATGGAATGGTGGCGACATCGATGCAGGGGCCGTGGCATCCGTTGAACGGCACCGGGCTGGTGCTCGCCAACCCGGCAGATCGCCCGCTGCAGACCTATAGCTGGTTCGTCGATGCGAGCCTGACGGTGTGTTCCTTTGTCGATATGCTGCCCGATGGCGAGTTTGGCGGCGTGCCCGCGCCGCTGCTGCAACTGGAACTGGATGGCGACCGCGCGACATTATGCGCGATTCCTTCGCAAGGGGTCGCATGATGCTGGGCGGGATCGAGGCGGGCGGCACCAAATTTGTGCTGGCGGTGGGGCCTTCGCCTGACGCGATCAGCGCCCGCCACACGATCCCCACCGGCGATCCGGTCGCGACGCTGGCCGAGGCGGCGGCGTGGTTCAAGACGCAGGGCGCGATCGCAGCGCTGGGGATCGGCAGTTTCGGCCCGGTTGAACTTGATCGGGCAAACCCGCGCTGGGGCTTCATCACCAACACGCCCAAACCGGGCTGGGCCGATTGCGACATTGCCGGGTTCTTTGCAGGCAGGCTGGGCGTGACGGTCGGCTTCGATACCGACGTGAACGCCGCCGCGCTGGCTGAATATGCGGCGACCAGGGGGCAGGGCGGCAGCCTCGCCTACCTTACCATTGGCACCGGGATTGGCGGCGGACTGGTGCTGGATGGCCAGCCGGTGCACGGCATCGCGCACCCGGAAATGGGCCACATCTACCCGCGCCGCCACGCGGATGACCGCGACTTTGCCGGGATCTGCCCGCATCATGGCGATTGTCTGGAAGGGCTGGCCAGCGGCCCCGCGATTGCCGCGCGCTGGGGCAAGTCATTATCGCAATTGCCCGCGGATCACCCCGGCCATGCAATCATCGCCGACTATATCGCGCAGGCCTGCCATATGCTGTTCGCGAGCATCGCGGTGGGCGAAGTGGTGATCGGTGGCGGCGTGGCGAACACGCCCGGTCTGATCGAGCGGGTGGCTGAACGCGCACGGGAACTCGATGCGGGCTATCTGCCCGGCGGCGCGCGCCACCGCATCATCAGTCCGCGCCGCGGCGCAGACGCCGGGATTATCGGCGCGCTGATGCTGGCACAGGGTGTCTCAGCCTAAGCCGTAAGCGGCCTTTGCCATCGCTTCGATCGCCGCCTTGTCCGGCGCGCCCTTGGGCGACACCCAGCTTCCGCCAACGCACAGCACCGGATCGAAGGCGAGCCATTCTGCGGCATTGTCCGGCCCGATCCCCCCGGTGGGGCAGAACCGGCATTGACCAAACGGCGCGGCCAGCGCCTTTAACGCGGGCAAGCCGCCTGCTGCCATCGCCGGGAAGAACTTGAACCGGGTCAGCCCCATGTCCAGCCCGCGCATGATGTCACCGGCATTGGCGATGCCGGGCAGGAACGGCACACCGCTGGCAATCGCTGCCTTGCCCAATGGCTCGGTCAGGCCGGGGGCAACGATAAACTCGCTGCCCGCCGCCAGCGCCGCATCCAGTTCCGCCGGGTTGGTGACGGTGCCTGCGCCGACAATCGCGCCGGGAACCTGCTTCATCGCGGCAATTGCGGGCAGCGCCGCCGGGGTGCGCAAGGTGACTTCGAGCACGCGCAATCCGCCTGCCACCAATGCCTCGGCCAGCGGCACGGCGTGGGCGACATCGTCAATCACGATCACCGGGATCACCGGGGCGACGCGCATCAGTTCATCAATCGTGGCCATCGTCAGATTTCCCCTGTGGCGAGCATCGCGCTCGCGCCGCGTTCGGCCCCGTCGGCAAAGCGGCGCATCATCCCGAACAATTCGCGCCCCGTGCCCATGTCGGCGCGCGGATCGGGCACCGGATCGCGGGCCGAAAGATCGGCGGTGGTCGAAAGCTCGCCCGTGACCGCGCAGACCTTGACCAGATCGCCATCGCGAAGACGGGCGAGCGGGCCGCCGCCTAATGCTTCGGGCGTGCAGTGGATTGCAGCGGGCACTTTGCCGCTCGCCCCCGACATCCGCCCATCGGTGACGAGCGCCACGCGGAATCCGCGATCCTGCAACACGCCCAGTGGCGGGGTGAGCGAATGCAGTTCGGGCATTCCGTTGGCGCGCGGGCCTTGAAACCGCACCACCACCACCACATCGCGGTCAAGCTCGCCCGCCTTGAACGCCGCCGAAACGGCGGCCTGATCGGCAAACACGCGGCACGGCGCCTCGATTGTCCAGCGTTCGCGATCAATCGCCGAGGTTTTGATGCAGGCGCGCCCCAGATTGCCGGTGAGCAGCCGCATACCGCCATCGGGCTTGAACGGGTCAGACACCGGGCGCAGCATCGTGTCGTCCATACTCGGCCCGACTTCGCGCCACACCAGTTCCTCGCCGTCGAGGCCGGGTTCCCGCGCATAATCGCTGAAATCGCCGCGTCCCACGGTCATGATATCAGGGTGGGCAAGGCCTGCGCCGAGCAGCTCGCCGATCACAAACCCCATGCCGCCTGCGTTGTGGAAGTTGTTCACATCGCCCGAACCATTGGGATAGACCTGCGCGATCAGCGGCACTGCGCCGGAGAGTTCGGAAAGATCATCCCAATCGAAAATCACACCCGCCGCGCGCGCCATCGCGGGCAGGTGGATCGCGTGGTTGGTCGATCCGCCGGTGGCCAGAAGGCCAACCGCGGCGTTGATGATCGCCTTTTCATCGACGCAGCGGCCCAGCGGGCGGTAATCATTGCCCTTGCGCCCCAGCGCGGCGACACGGTGCACCGCCTCGCGGTCGAGCGCCTGACGCAATTGCGTGCCGGGCTGGATGAAGGCGCTGCCGGGAATGTGCAGCCCCATCATCTCCATCATCATCTGATTGGAATTGGCGGTGCCAAAGAATGTGCAGGTGCCGGGCGAATGGTAACTGCCCATTTCGCTGGCCAGCAGTTCGGCGCGGGTCGCCTTGCCTTCGGCATACAGCTGGCGGACGCGCTGCTTTTCCTTGTTGGCAATGCCGCTGGGCATCGGGCCGCTGGGGACGAAAATGGTCGGCAGGTGGCCGAACCGCAGTGCGCCGATCAGCAGACCCGGAACGATCTTGTCACAGATGCCGAGCATCAGCGCGCCATCATACATCGCATGGCTGAGGCCAATGGCGGCGGACAGCGCGATCACATCGCGGCTGAACAGCGACAATTCCATGCCGCTTTCGCCCTGCGTCACCCCGTCGCACATCGCCGGGGTTCCGCCCGCCACCTGCGCCGTGGCGCCGATTTCGCGGGCGTAGATTTTCAGCCGGTCGGGATAGCGGCCATAGGGCTGATGGGCTGACAGCATATCATTATAGGCGGTGATGATACCGATATTCGCGCCCTTGCCAGCGACCAGCGCGGCCTGATCATCGACTGCCCCGGCATAGGCATGGGCGAGGTTCGAGCACGATACCGCGCTGCGTTCACCCATATTATCGGCTTCGCGCGCGATCAGATCGAGATAGGCGGCGCGGGTGGAGCGGGAGTTTTCGATCACCCGCTGGGTGACGCGGTGAAGTGTGTCGTTGAGATTATTCATGCCACGTTACTCCGTCGCGTTCCGCCAGCGCGATGGCGGCACTTGGCCCCCAGCTTCCGGCCGTGTAAGTTTTGGGCGTCAGACCTTCTTCTTCCCAGCCAGCGCGAATTGCGTCGATCCAGTCCCACTGCGCCTCCACCTCGTCGCGGCGCACGAACAGGGTCTGATCGCCCTCGATCAGGTCGAGCAGCAGCCGTTCATAGGCGATCCGCCGCACCGCCCCGCTGAAGGCATCCTGCATTGCGATGTTGAGCGGAACCTGGCGCAACCGGATGCCTTCGCGGTCTAGCCCCGGCACCTTGGCCATCAGCGACAAGGTGATGTTTTCTTCCGGTTGAATGCCGATTACCAGCTGGTTGGGCTGCATCGTTGCGCCTTTTCCGGCGAAAATGCTGTGCGGCACGCTGCGGAACTGGATGATGATTTCGGTCACGCGCTTGGGCAGGCGCTTGCCGGTGCGCAGGTAGAACGGCACGCCCTTCCAGCGCCAGTTATCAACGTGCGCCTTGATCGCGACAAAGGTTTCGGTGCCGCTGTCCTTGCCCAATTCCTCGTCATAACCCGGCACTGCCTGCCCGGTGATCGCGCCCGCACGATATTGCCCCGTCACCGTCTCGCCCGCCTCGACCGCCCGCAGCGCGCGCAGCACTTTCACCTTTTCATCGCGCACCGCGGTCGCATCGAAATGCGCGGGCGGCTCCATCGCCACCAGCGCGAGCAGTTGCAGCATATGGTTCTGCACCATGTCGCGGATTGCGCCCGCATCATCATAGAACGCGACGCGGCCTTCCAGCCCGACGGTTTCGGCGACGGTGATCTGCACGTGATCAATATGCGCCGCATTCCACAGCGGTTCGAACATCAGGTTGGCAAAGCGCAGCGCCAGCAGGTTCTGCACCGTCTCCTTGCCAAGATAGTGATCGATCCGGAAAATCCGGTCTTCGGGGAAGGCGGCGGCCACCGCATCGTTGATCTCGCAGCTGGTGGCAAGATCGGTGCCCAGCGGTTTTTCAAGGCACATCCGCACATTGTCGCCCGTGAGGCCCGCCGATTGCAGCCCCTTGATGGTGGGTTCAAACAGGCTCGGCGCGGTCGAGAGGAAAATCGCTAGGCCGCGCGCAGGTGTTCCGACCTTGGCGGCAAGATCGGCGTAACCTTCAAGCGTGGTCGCATCCAGCGTCTGATAGGTGATCCGGTTGAGGAAATCCGCCATCCGCCCGCGCCGGTCAGCCGGGAGATGTTTTTCCAGCGCCGCGCGGGCAAAGCTGCGATATTCGCTGCTGGTCAGCGTGCTGCGGGCGGTGCCGATGATCTTCAGATCGGGCGCGAGCAAACCGTCGGTATCCAGCGCAAACAGGCTGGGCAACAGCATCCGCTGGGCAAGGTCGCCGGTGGCTCCGAACAATAGCAGGCGGTCAGCGGTGAAGCTCATGCAGGGCGGCCTTTTTCCTAGTGCGCCTTACCTAGGCGCACACGGGCTTCGCCGCCACCCTGCGCATACTTATTCAAATCGCGGGCGGTTACGCCGGCCTTCGCGCGAACACGCCGAAGCCTGCGATGATCGCATAGCAGGCCGCCGGAAGCACCAGGGCAAACGCCAGGCTGGTGGCATCGGCCAGCGCGCCGTAGAGCACCGGCACGACCGCGCCGCCGCAGATCGCGACATTGATGATCCCCGATCCGTCCGCCGCACGCGGGCCGAGCTTTTCACAGGCGAGACTGAAGATGGTCGGGAACATGATCGCGTTCATCAGACCCACCGCGAGCAGCGAATAACCCGCCAAGATGCCAGCGACCTTGGCCGAGATGGCGGGTTCTGTTCCGCCACCCCAGAGATTCAGCAACGCCGCGATGTCAGTGGCATTGGCCGAAATCGCGATGAGCGTGATCGCACCCGCCGCCACCGTCGCCAACAGCCAGCCGGGGCTGACCATGCGCAGCAGGCCCGAGCCGATAAAGCGGCCCACCAGCGCGCCGCCCCAGTAAATCGAGATCAGCTTGCCCGCATCTTGTTCCGGCAGGTTCAGCACGTGGGCCTGCATCAGGTAATTGACGATGAAGCTGCCAATCGCGACCTCCGCGCCGACATAAAGGAAGATCGACGCCGCGCCGTAACCGAAGCGTGGGCGCTTCAGCAGCGCCAGCCCTTCGGCGAGACTGGTGTGTTCGTGCTTTTCGCCTTTCAGCCGGTTGCGGAACAGCCAGACCACGCCCGCGACCACAGCCAGTGCGGCGGCAAGGCCGAGATACCCGTTCACGATCGCCTGACTTTCCGCCGTGCGATAGGCGGCCAGTTCGGCGCCCGACAATTCGGCGGCGGTGACGCTGGCTAGGCTGCCAAGGATCAGAATCGCGCCGAAATAGGGGAAAATCGTGGTGCCGAGCGAATTGAACGCCTGTGCAAAGGTGAGCCGGCTATGCGTCGTCTTCGCGGGGCC
>JAHJSJ010000049.1 GCA_018830415.1 Alphaproteobacteria bacterium
CGCGTCTTCGTCATCGGCTGGCAGAGTATCGAAATCCAGCTCGCCCGCCGCGACCAGCTCGCATAATGACCGGGCATAGGATTGTTTCTGGCGCGACAATCCGCAGGCGCGCAGGGCATCGAAATCGCGTGCCAGCAGACTGGCGGGGGTAAAATCCGCGCCCAGTTCCGCCTCCAGCTTGCGCCACATCGACGCCGCCGCCGCGACTGAAACCTGCTGGCCGACGATGGTGCGCAGCAAGGTCATGTAGCCGCGCGCTCTCAGGCGCGGTTCGGGATAGCCGATGCGTTCGATCTGCACCGCCAGCCGCGGCTCACGCAGCGCCACGGCGTCAAGGTCTTCGCGCAATTGTTCCGCCGTCAGTCCCACTGGCACTTTCCTTAACTTGCCTTGCGCCGGAGAGTATCATAGCAGCCCGTCAGGCCCATCTCAGCGCAGGTTCTTGCGCGCAATAGCCCAAAAGGAAGCGATATCCATGCCCAGACTGGTCGTCACCAACCGCGAAGGCGAAACCAGCGAGATTTCCGTCAAGGACGGCCTGACCGTCATGGAAGCGATCCGCGACAATGGCTTTGATGAACTGCTGGCGCTGTGCGGCGGGTGCTGTTCGTGTGCGACGTGCCATGTCCATGTCGACCCGGCCTTCGCGCAACTGCTGCCGAAAATGAGCGAGGACGAGGATGATCTGCTCGAATCCTCCGATCACCGCGCCGCGACCAGCAGGTTGTCGTGCCAGATTGCTCTCACCGCCGATCTTGATGGTCTGCACGTTACGATCGCACCGGAAGATTGATCGCGGGGCGTTGGGGGCAGGCCGGTGGACGATGATCTGGCCCGTTTCCTGCGCGAAGAACTGGGCCACGCGCCGACCGGCTCTGCGGGGCCGTGGCGAGTGTGCGGGACGGTGTGGCTGTGGCAGGGCAGTGCTGGCTCTGCGACCAAAGGCAGCTGGTTTTTCCTGACCATCGACGGCGAGACGGCGGCGGCGATCCGCGCCCACGCCGTCAATGCCGCGGCCTGGGGATCGGTCTATGTCGTGGCGACGATTGGTGCGACGACATGGCGAACGTCGCTGTTTCCTTCCAAAGCGGCCGGTGGCTGGTTGCTGCCGCTAAAGGCCGCCGTGCGCAAGGCCGAGGGGATAGACGAGGGCTGCGCGGTCGAGGCCATGCTCGCGCTGGCATCCTGATCGCCGGATGTGCGCCTTGACCGTTGCGGCGAGCGGCGCGAGCGACTAATCCCTGCCGCATGAACATCACCCGTCCCTTTGGCGATACGCTCGCCCTGATCGGTAATACCCCGCTGGTGCGGCTTGCCGGCCCCAGCGAAGCGGCGGGCTGCGATATCTGGGGCAAGTGCGAATTTGCCAACCCCGGATCGTCGGTCAAAGACCGCGCGGCCTTGTGGATCATCCGTGATGCCGAGGCGCGCGGCGAATTGCTGCCCGGCGGCACTGTGGTCGAAGGAACGGCGGGGAACACCGGGATCGGCATCGCGCTGGTCGCCAATGCGCGGGGTTACAAGACGATCATCGTCATGCCCGACAACCAGTCGCAGGAAAAGATGGACACGTTGCGGGCGCTGGGCGCGCAGCTGGTGCTGGTGCCGCCGACCAAGTTCGCCAATCCCGGCCATTTCGTCCACACCTCGCGCCGCCTCGCAGAAGAAACGCCCGGCGCGGTGTGGGCCAACCAGTTCGACAATATCGCCAACCGCCGCGCCCATATCGAAGGCACCGCGCCCGAAATCTGGAAGCAGCTGGGCGGGCGCATCGATGGCTTCACCTGCGCGGCGGGCACTGGCGGGACGATTGCGGGTGTGGGCCTTGGCCTGAAAGCGCAGGATGAAAATATCCGCATCGCGTTGACCGACCCGCACGGCGCGGCGCTGTATAATTACTACGCCCACGGCGAATTGCAGGCCGAAGGCAGCTCGGTCGCCGAAGGGATCGGGCAGGGGCGCATCACAGCCAATCTCGAAGGCGCAGCGATCGACACGCAATACCGCATCAGCGACGAAGAAGGCCTGATGTGGGTCGCGCGGTTGCTGAAGGATGAAGGCCTGTGCCTTGGTCTGTCATCGGGGATCAACGTTGCAGGCGCGGTGATGCTGGGTAAGGAGTTGGTGGCCGAAGGGCGCGCCAATCCGCAGGTGGCGACGATCCTTTGTGATACGGGCTTTCGTTACCTTTCAACGCTTTATAATCCCGAATGGCTGGCGGCCAAGGGGCTGCCGGTGTTCGATTGGCTCGTGAGCGCGCAGGAGAGCGGCGCATGACCGGGCCTTCGCTGCTTGATCGGTTGCGGGGCATGAACCAGCGTAGCCTGTTCGGGCCGGGAAGCGGTCGTCGCGGCCTGTTTTCCGATGAGCCGGGCGAGGGCGAAGGCCCCGCACCCGCGAGCCAGGCGCGCGCCGAGGCGATCCAGCGGCTGCAAGTCGGGCTGTTCGGGATTGGTGCGATGGTGCTGCTTGTCGGGTTGGCGAGCATCATCGGCAGCCAGGCCGATCTGGCCGATGAAGCCGCCGTGCCTGATGCTGCGCCCACCACCGAGCCAACTCCCGCGCCGACCCGCGCCAATCCGCTTGCCGATGCAGGCGTGGTGCCTGATATCGACCCCGCGCCCATTCCCTCGCCATCGCTCACCCCGCTCGACCTGCCGCCGCCGCCGCGCCCATCCGGTTCGGGCAATGCCGCGCCGTCGCAGTAATCCCGGCCATGTTCTGGCGGCGGTGCTGCTGGCGCTGGCCGGATGCAACCAAGCGCCGACCGACGAGACGGGTGCGGAGAAATCGCCGCAGCAGACGGTCGGATTGATGACCAGCCTGCCGCTATATTGGCCCGAGGGGGCGGAACTGCACGAACTGGCCGCCGGAAACACCGCGCCGCCATGGCAGCGCCAAGCGATTGAGGGACGCTATGCGATTGTCCCGCTCGACACGCTCTCCCCCATTCCTGCGCTCCCCCCGGATGCGGCCGAGGTTGATCCGCTGGCCGGGCTTGCACGGCTGGCGGTGATCCAGCCGCGCGGATTGTCGCCTGCGGATAATGTCGCGCTGGATGCATGGGTGCGGCGCGGGGGGCGGTTATTGCTGGTGCTCGATCCGGCGCTGACGGGGGATTACGACGCGCCGCTGGGCGATCCGCGCCGTCCGGTGGATGGCGCGCTGATCCCGCCTGTGGTGGCGCGCTGGGGGCTGGCAATCAGCTTTGACGAAGGCCATGAACTGGCAGTCACCACCACGACGCTGGCCGGTGCGCAATTGCCGCTGGCGCTGGCGGGGCGCATTGCCATCACCGATCCCCGCGCGGCTGATTGCACGCGGCTGGCCGCAGGCGCAGCGGCAAGCTGCCGGGTGGGCAAGGGCCAGGTGATGGTGATCGCCGATGCGGCGCTGTTCGAGCATCCGGAACTGGCGGGCGAAGGCGGGGTGCGGCTGCGCGAAGTGCTGGCCGCCGCGCTGGATTAAGCGCACTTGGGGAAATCGCGGGAGCCGCCAGACTCGGAGTTGCGACGCCCGGCAAAAGCCACCACAAATTGGCCGATTCGCGTGCGTTTCACGGTGAGATATCGCGTCAATCACCTGCCGAGCGAGCGCCCTGATATTCGCATTAATCAATTGAAAACAACATTATAGCAAGTTATCCCGCATTTTCCCGTAAAAATCCCTTCCATCTCCGTGCCTTCCCCGATATTACCGGGGGGTATCAGACATGCTTGCTCGCACCGCGCCCGGCTGATGGGCGCTGGCGCACCGCTCGCGCTTGCGTGGGCGGTGGGGAAAAAGGCGTGTTGCACAGGGTGAGAGGGGATCAGGGAGGGTGTCTGCGTTTGGAGGATATAGCGGCCAAGCCTACTCGCCTTCGGGCGACAAGGGCCGCTTTGTCCTGCCGCCCGCCTTCCGCAAGGCTGTAAAGGAAAGTTCAGGCGGCAACCGCATCCTGTGCCTTGCCGCGCATGACCGGTTTGATTGCCTGATCGGGTTCGGCCTGTCGCGCACCGACAAACTCAACCAGCAACTCGAACGCGAAGAAGAACGCGCGATCCGGCTGGGGGATGCCGATTTCGACCGCGATGTTCGCGCCCAACAGCTTTTCGGCTTTGAACAGCTCCCCTTCGACGACAGCGGGCGCTTCATTATGCCCGAACATCTGCGCGATCTCGGCAAGGTTGGCGATGGGCTGTATTTTCAGGGCGCGGGCGATTTCTTCTTCGTCTGGAACCCGGCCGAACTCGCGCGGATGGACCCCGCGTGGAAGGGCGC
>JAHJSJ010000050.1 GCA_018830415.1 Alphaproteobacteria bacterium
CGAAGGGCGCGGCGGTGCCGGTGGCGGGCCTGCGGTCTGCGCGCGGGGGGGCGGTGCGGGCCGCGCCGGGCAGCAGCCGGTCCATCCGCTCAGCCGTGACCACAAGGCTTGCGCGCCATGTGCAACCCTGCTGGTTGGCGATCGCCAGCGTAAACATCAGGCAGGCCGCATCGGGGGCAAAGGGTTTCAACCGCGCGGCGTTTTCGCTGCGGATCATCACTTCGCCGCGCACATCGGCGCCAACGAGGGTCGGCGCATCGGCGTAACTTGCGCGCGTCATCGTCTGCGCGATCATCGTCGCGGCTTCCTCCACCATCAGCGCGGCGGAGCGTGGCAGTGTTTCGGGCGCATTATCCGCCACCCTGCCCTCACCCCCGAAAGAACGGTCGGTCAGCGCCAGCGCAGTGGCGAAATCGAAACTGAGCAGCGCGGTTTCGCCGCTCACGCCAACCCGCAACAGGCTGTTGGCGGCAAGCGCGCCGATCCGTTCCAGCGCGGCTGCGCCGGTCAGCAGATCGGGTTCACCAATGGTCACGTCCAGCCGGTCATCCGACAATAGCGGCGACAGATCATCGGCCAGCGCGCGCGCCAGATCGCGGCGCCATGCCGTCAGCAATTCGGCGCGTTCTTCAGGGCGCGGGCCGCGCGCCTCGCCATGCCCGGTGAGCTCCGGGCAATGCTGCGCGGCGGCGCGGGCGGCGGCGAAATCGTGGGCCATCCTCATTGGACCAGGAACCCCCGGAAATGCACCGCGTCGATCCCGCCAAAGCCTTCGTTTTCCTCCAGCACATCATTGATCGCCTGGGTCAGCCGCTTGGCAAGACGCTCCTTGCCCGCCACATCGTAAACCTCGGCTTCGGGGGTGGCGGCCAGTTGCGTCAGGATCGCTGACCGGATTGCCAGTTCGTGGTTCTGTACCCATTGCAGCACCCGGCCATCGCGGCGGGTGGACACCGCCAGTTCGACCTGCACCAGCCCCGGCGAATCCGCGAGGTTGGAAGTGAAGCTTTCCTCGAACGAATAATAGGCGGTGCGATACTTGCTTCCGCCATCGCCATAAATCGGCGCGCCGCCGTCTTTCTCCGCGTCCGCGCCGGGCACGGGGTAAGGGTCTGCTTCGCCTTTCAGCACCAGTTTGGGCTCGTCGGGTTCTTGGTGCGCAGCGTCAGCGCCGAACAGGCCCATCGCAAAGGCACCGTAAGCACCGCCCGCGCCAATGCCGAGCAGCAGCACCGCGCCGATGATGATCTTCATCATCCCGCCCTTACGGGACTTGCCGGACTTGCTGGCGTCCTCACCGTCCTTGTCGGGTTTGTCCTTGGTCTTGGACATGCGCACTTAACTCCCTGTTCGTCATTGCCCGGTCAGGCAAATACGCCGCGTTGACGGGGGTCGCCGTGCTGCACATCAGCGTCACCGGCGCGCGCTGCCCCTGTCTGGGGGTTGCGCGGGTGGCGCTGTTGCGGGTGCTGTTGGCTGCCCTCGTCGCGGTTCGATGATTGCGCCAGGTATGGTTGAGACGACCCTTGCCCCCCATTAGGGGAAGGCCCGTAACGTTGATCGGATTGGCCATTTTGGCCCGCACTGTTGTGGGTGCCCGCAGTATCGGCGGTTGCGGCAATCGCGCGGTCGGCCAGCGCGGCGTGGATCGCGGGGACGAAGCCCGGATCGCGGCTCGCCAGCACGGCGCGCCAGCCTTCGGCACCGGTGGCATCCACGCGCAGCGAGACAAATCCGAATTCGGCGTGGCGCAGGGTCATTTCCGGACGCGCGGCGCGTAGTGCTTCACGCAGCTCACCCACCTGCGCGATGGTGCTTTCCTGCTGCGGCGCGGGCGCGCGCGGTTCGGCGCTGTCTGCCACCGGGATGGCAGCGGGCGTGGGGGCAAGCGGCGCGGCAGCGGCGGTTGCCGCCTGAGTGGTGGGTGCTGTGGCGGGCGCAGCGGCTGCGGCAGGAGCGGGTGCAGGTTCGGCTAGCAGTGCAGCGGCAGCGGGCGCAGGCGTATCAGGCAAAGCGGCCCGCTCTGGCAGCGGCCGCACCTCGGTCTGCGCGGGCGGGGCAGCCGTGACCTGCGCCCCGGCGCGCGCTGCTGCGCGGGCGGAGACTGGCACGGGTGCGGGCGGATTGGCGGCAGCCACAAGCACCGCGACAAGTGGCGCGGCAACCGGGGCAGCGATTGGGGCGGCGATTAGTGCGGCGGGGGCAGGCTGTCCCGTTTCCGGTTCTGGCGCATCCGCATCCGCATCAGACGGGCCTTCCGGGGCCGCTTCGGGAAGGGTGGGCAGGGCAGGGGTGTCGGGCGTCTGCGCGACCGAGACCGTCCCGGCATCGGTGATGTCTGGTGCGGCCAGATCCGGCAAAATTGCGCCACCTTCCGGCAAGCCCGTGCCGCCCGGCACGCGCGCAGCGGGAAGCGTGGTCAATTCGGGCAGCGGCGGAGTAATCAGAGCCGCGCCAGCATTGCGCTGCGCTGCGGCGTCTGCGGCGGGCTGCGCGGCGCTCAGCAATCCGGCAAAATCCAATCCTGCGCCCGGCTGTGCCAGTGGCATCGCTCCTGCCCCTGCCAGCGGGCCGGGGGTGACGGAAAGTTCGGGCAGGAACGGAATCATCGCATTATCCTATCTTTGGGGGTCAGGCCGCTCACTTGCTTTGCAACTTGCGTGCCAGCGCCGATGCCTCGTGCTCGGCCGCGCGCCGCGCCTTGGTTGCATCCAGCGCCGCGCGCGCCTCGGCCTCACGCTCGGCCAGACGTTTGGTGCGGCTTTCGGCCTTGGCGAGGGTTTCGGCCTGCCATACCCGCTGGCGCGCCGCGTCGTGGGCGGCATTGCCTGCGGTAGCGGCCAGCTGCGTCAGGCTGGCGGTGAACGCCGCCCGCCCGGTCAGCGCCGCCCCGGTGGTTGTCCCGGGCATTGGCGCACTGATGGCGACCAGCGCCTTGCTCTTGTCTGCCAGCGCATGGCTGCGCGCTTCGGCCTCCAGCGCCTCAGCCAAAGCCCGCAGCGCCTGTTTTCGGGCGACCCCGGCGATCAGCGTCTGACGTTGGATCAGCGCCAGTCGGCGGGCCTCACGCATGGTCTGGGGCCATCAGCCTGACCAGCGCCTGATGGCTGGCGGCGAGCGGTTCGGCCGCGCCGCGCGTCTGGGTGAGGAAACCGTCGATCACGCCGCTCAACGCCAATGCCTCATCCAGCAGCGCATCGCTGCCCGCGCGATAGGCGCCCATCAGCACCAGATCGCGATTGTCTTCGCGCGCCGCGATCAAGGCCCGCAGGCGCTGGGCGGCGGCGGCGACATTGCGCGGCACCAGATCGTCCATCACCCGGCTGAGCGAGGCGGGCACATCAATCGCCGGATAATGCCCGCGCTGGGCGAGCGCGCGCGACAAGACGATATGCCCATCGAGAATCGCGCGCGCGGTATCGACCACCGGATCATTGGCATCATCGCCGTCGGCCAGCACGGTGTAGATGCCCGTCACCGCCCCGCCGGTGCGCGCCGAATTGCCTGCGCGTTCGACCAGCCGCGTCACCGCAGCCAGCGCGCTCGGCGGATAGCCCCGCGCCGCGCCGGGTTCGCCCAGCACCAGCGCCAGTTCGCGCGCGGCGTGGGCCACGCGGGTCAGGCTGTCGAGGATCAGCAGCACGCGCTTGCCCTGGCTGCGGAAATATTCGCCAATCGCGCTGGCATATTGCGCCGCGCGCAGTCGCAAGTTGGGGGCGTGA
>JAHJSJ010000051.1 GCA_018830415.1 Alphaproteobacteria bacterium
CCCCTATTCGCCGTGGGCCCGCCGTGCGCAGTTGATGAGCGCGTTCAGTTATTACGTCGCGCGCGATTACAACAAGGCGATCCAGAACGCGCAGCGGTTCCTGTCGATCCACCCCGGCAACAAGGACGCGCCCTATGCGCATTACCTGATCGCGCTGAGTTATTACGAACAGATCAGCGATGTGAACCGCGATCAGAAAATCACCGAGCAGGCGCAGACCGCGCTGCGCGAAGTCAACCGCCGCTTTCCGCAGACCGAATATGCCGCCGATGCGCGGTTGAAGCTTGACCTAGTGGCCGATCACCTTGCGGGCAAGGAAATGGAGATCGGACGGCATTATCAACGCTCTGGCCTGTGGCTGGCTGCCGATATGCGGTTCCGTAATGTGGTTGAGAAGTTCGATACCACCAGCCACACGCCAGAGGCGCTGTTTCGCCTGACCGAAAGCAGCCTGGCGCTTGGCTTGCCTAACGAAGCGGTCAAATATGCGGCGGTGCTGGGGACGAATTACCCCGGCAGCGAATGGTACGAACGCGCGTTCAAGCTGATCGACAAGCACGCGAAGGACGTCACCGCGTCCTAGGGGCAGCTGCAGCGAGTTCAGCCCCGCAAGCCGCCCATCAGGGCATATTTCAGTTCGAGATATTCGTCCATGCCGTGGCGCGATCCTTCGCGGCCCAGGCCCGATTCCTTGATCCCGCCAAATGGCGCAACCTCGGTGCCCAGCAGCCCTTCGTTGATCGCGACCATGCCATATTCGAGCGCGCCCATCACCCGCCACGCGCGCGCGTGATCGCTGGTGTAGCAATAGCTGGCGAGGCCGGAGCGGGTATCATTGGCGATGCGGATCGCCTCTGCTTCATCGGCAAAGGGGATGATCGAAGCGACCGGGCCAAAGATTTCCTGCTGCGCGATGGCCATGGCTTGCGTCACCCCGGTCAGCACCGTGGGGGTATAGAACTGCGCCCCGGCATTGTGCCTGCCGCCGCCGCAGATCCGGTTTGCCCCGCTCGCCAGTGCGGCATCGGTCAGCTGTTCGACCTTTTCAAGCGCGCGTGCGTTGATCAGCGGACCGATCTGGCTGTCTGCCTCCATCCCGTTGCCGACCTTCAGCGCAGCCGCACGCTCAGCCAGCGCCGCAGCGAAGAGATCATGCACACCGCGCTGCACCAGCAGCCGGTTGGCGCCGATACAGGCCTGTCCGGCATTGCGGAACTTGGCGATCATCGCGCCGTCCACCGCCGCATCCAGATCGGCATCATCGAACACAATGAAAGGCGCATTGCCGCCCAGTTCCATGCAGGCTTTCTTGACCGTGCTCCCCGCCTGTTCGAGCAGCAATTTGCCGACCGCGGTCGATCCGGTGAAGCTGATCTTGCGGATCACCGGGTGCGAACAGAACAGCTGGCCGACTTCGGCAGGCTGATTGCTCGGCACGATCCGCAGGATCGCGGCGGGAATGCCTGCGCGGTGCGCCAGCGCTTCCAGCGCGAGCGCGGATAGCGGGGTCAGCTCGGATGGCTTGATAACCATCGCGCAGCCGGCCGCCAGCGCGGGGGCGGATTTGCGGGTGATCATCGCCAGCGGAAAGTTCCACGGGGTAATCGCGGCGCAGGTGCCCACCGGTTCCTTGCGCACCAGAATTTCCTTGCCCGGAGCAAAGCTGGGGATGGTTTCGCCATAGGCGCGGCGGGCCTCTTCGGCGAACCATTCGACAAAGCTTGCCGCATAATCGACCTCGGCGCGCGATTCGGCCAGCGGCTTGCCGCATTCCAGCGTGCAGATTTCGGCCAGCTGTTCGCGGTGGGCGATGATGAGGTTGAACCAGTCGCGCAGCCGGTTGGCGCGCACCCGCGCGGTTTCACCCGCCCAATCGCGCCTTGCGGCTTCGGCAGCGTGGATGATGGCGTCTATCTGCGGCGCGGTATAGGTGCGCACGCTGACTAGCGGATCACCGGTTGCCGGGTTGATCACCGCCATGCCGCCTGCATCATCGCCCGCATCATCGCCCGCATCTTCGATCGCGTCGGGGTTGAGCATCGAAAAGGGTTTCGTCATGTCGCCTTGCCTGCTGTGTCAGCGTGAAAAGCCCGCTGCGCTGTCCGGGGGCCGCTGTGCCGATTTTGCCCGGACTTGAAAAGGCCCACCCGCGATTATTCCGCTTGCGGTTGACAGCGCGGCGAAGCGAACCTTAGGGCCATGCAGCCGCACGCAAGCGGATATCATGGCCCAGCCGACGGATTTCCTTTGACCGCACTTTATGCCTTGCCGGATCACGAAGTGGTGTCCGGGCTGATTCCGGGGATCGCCAGTCGCTACCTTGGCGCGGATGATGCGGTCGCGGCGATCCGCGCCGCGCCGGGGATGATCCCGGTTGCGATTGATCCCGAAATCGAAAGCGGTGGCGGCAAGGTGTTCTGGGCCGACATTGGCGATTATCCCTATCGCGAATGGCAGCACATTTTCACCATCAGCACGCTGGCCGAGCAGCGCGCTTTGGGTGCGTCTTTCGTCACCGATTTTGCAATTTTGCAGGACGACCGCATCCTTGCCGATCCGATCGAGCCGAGCGGTTTCATGTTCCATATTTCGCGCTGTGGTTCGACCTTGACCGGCAAGGCGCTGGCCCGCAGTCCGCGCCATCTGGTAATCAATCAGGGCGCGCCGTTGCAGCGCGGGTTCTGGGCCACGATCACGCGCGACTGGGCCGAAGATGCCGTGCCCAGCGCCGAAAATCTGAAAGCGTTCCGCAATCTGGTTCTGGCGATGACCCGCCGCCGGTTCGCGCAGGAAGAACGCGCGTTCATCAAGTTCATTTCGTGGAACACGCTGTATATGGATTTCGCGCTGGCGGCGTTCCCGCAGGTTCCGGCGCTGTTTCTCTATCGCGATCCGGTGGAAGTCATCGCCTCGGTGCTGCGCGAAACCTCTGCCGTGGTGTGGGCCAAGGGGCGCCCGCAGGCCGGGTTCCTTTCAGGGCAGGATTGGCGCAGCACCGCAGCGATGGATGAAATCGAATATCTGGCGCATTGCTTTGCTCGCTACTTGCGGTTTGCCGCGCAGATGGAAGGGCGGGCGGCGCTGGTGAATTACACCGATATCAAGCCCGAAAAATTCGCTGATATTCTGGCGCGCGGGTTGAATTTCAGGCCCGATGCAGACCAGCTCGCGCTGATGCTCGAACAGTTCAACTTCCATTCCAAAGACGATAACAACCAGCAGCAGTTCACATCGGACAGCGCGCAAAAGCGTGCGTCCATTTCCGAGGCAGACCGGCGGCACGTGGCGGAAATCTGCGGCGATGCGCTGGCGCAGCTCGATTCATCGCCCGCAAATCTCTTTCCGCGCGCGCAGGCCTTGGCATAATCGCCGTAATCGGGCTAAAGCGCGCCATCGCGCCACGCGGCCCAGTCGACAAGTGGAACACCAATTGACCGAAATTATCCCGGACGGCCTGCTGAGCGTCGTCATCCCGAACTACAATTACGCCCGCTTTGTGAGCGAATCGATCGCCAGCATCGCCGATCAGACCTATGGCCCGATCGAACTGATCGTGGTTGACGATGCCAGCACCGATAATTCGGTGGAGGTGATCCGCGCCGCGCTTGATGCGGCGGCAGACCGGCTGTTTTCGACCAAGCTGATCGCGCTGCCCGACAATGTCGGCAAGCTGGGCGCGCTCAACCGCGCGATGCCGCATGCGCGCGGGCATTATTTCGTGATCCATGATTCGGATGACCTGCTCAGCCCCGGCTATGCCGAACGCACCATCGCCGAACTCGAAGCGGCGCGGGCCAATGACCCGGCCATCGCCATCGTCTATTCCGATTGCATGCTGATTTCGCAGACCGGCGAAGTGATCGACCGGGGCAAATCGGCAACCTTCGATCCGGCGCTGATTGAACGCTATTCCTTCATTCCCGAACCGGCGATGTGTCTGGCCGCCCCGGTGATGGAAACCGCCCCCTATGATGAAACCATCCGCAAGGGGACGAAACACCACAAGTGGAAACGCATCATCGCCAATGGCTGGAAGGGGCTGCATATCCCCGAACCGCTGTTTTCATACCGGATGCACGACGGCAATCTGTCGGGCATCGGCAAGCGCGTAATCGCCGAGGTTGAGCGCGGGGAGGGTGGTGAACGCATCCTGTCCGGCTATTGGCCGCTGCAAACCACGGAACGCTGACACGCCGATGAGCCAGCACGAATCGCAAGGGTTTCCGCTGACGCTGGATGCGGCGCGGATCGGGGTGGTCGGGCTGGGCTATGTCGGCCTGCCCGTGGCTGTTGCCTTCGGGCAGAAATACCCTTCTGTCGGGATCGATATCCGCGCCGGGCGGATTGAAAATCTGCGCGCCGGGCATGATGAAACCCGCGAAGCCACTGCCGAAGAACTGGCCGCCGCGTCGCAGCTGGAATTCACGCTCGACTGGGCCAGCATGGCCGCGTGCAACGTGTTCATCGTCACCGTTCCGACCCCGCTGAACGATCACAATCACCCCGATCTCGGCCCGCTGGAAAGCGCCACGCGCGCGATCGGAAAGGTGCTGAAACGCGGCGACGTGGTGATTTACGAAAGCACGGTCTATCCCGGCTGCACCGATGAGTTTTGCGTGCCGATTCTGGAAGAACTGTCAGGCCTGACCTATAACCGCGACTTTTATTGCGGCTACAGCCCGGAACGGATCAACCCCGGCGACAAATTGCGCAAGCTGCCCGACATCCTTAAAATCACCAGCGGTTCCACCCCGCAGGCGGCCGATTTCGTCGATGCGCTGTATCGCAGCGTGGTGACGGCGGGCACCCACCGGGCCAGCTCCATCCGCGTTGCCGAAGCGGCCAAGGTGATGGAAAACACCCAGCGCGATCTCAACATCGCGCTCGCCAACGAACTGGCGATGATCTGCAACCTGCTCGACATCGACACCACCGAAGTGCTGGAGGCGGCGGGCACGAAGTGGAACTTCATGGCGGTGCGCCCCGGCCTGGTCGGCGGCCACTGCATCGGGGTTGATCCCTATTACCTGACCCACAAGGCCGAAGAAATCGGCCACCATCCCGAAGTGATCCTGGCCGGACGCCGGATCAATGACCGGGTGGGCAAATATGTGGTCAACCAGTTCGTCCGTCTGATGGGGCGCAAGGGCTTGCTGCGCGATAATCTGCGGGTGCTGGTGCTGGGCTTTGCGTTCAAGGAAGACTGCCCCGATCACCGCAACACCAAAGTGGCGAGTATCGTGGAACACCTGCGCGAATTCGACATTGCAGCCGATGTCTATGACACCTGGGTTGATGGCGATGAATGCGAGCGTGAATATGGCATCCGCCCGCTGACCGCGCTTGAAAACGGCAAATATGACGGGATCATCCTTGCCGTCGCCCACGGCGATATTGTCGCGATGGGGGCAGAGGCGATCCGCGCGCTGGGTAAGCCGGGGGCGGCGCTGTATGATGTCAAATCCGCGCTGCCCAAAGGCGCGGCCGATCAGCGGCTCTGATCGGCTGCCTCACGGCGGCGGATCAGCGCGGCCTCGGTAATGTCGAAGCTGTGCTTGTGATCGACATCGATCGGGCCGAACGGATAATCCAGCATCACCGGGGCCATTGTCACCCCCAGCCGCCGCCCGATCGCACCAATCAGCCCGCGCATCGTGGTCAGTTTCAGCTTGTAGAGCACGAACGGCCACACCCCGAAGGCTTTCAGGATGCGCATGTGCCGCTTGCCGAACTGGCCGCCGCCTTCGAACACCTTCACCGCCGTCAGCGCGCGGGCATTGCGCAGGCCGTAAAGGTTGCAGGATGATGATCCCCCGTCCTTGAGCTGGTGAAACGCCAGCCCCGAATCCGCAAATTCGCGCAGCACCACTTCCTCGCTCGACAGGCCCAGCGCCACGTCTTCGTCGCCAGCAAGAAACCCTGCGACAAAATCGCGCACCAGATCAGGCGTGTGCAGCGCATTGTCGCCGGTGGTGATGACCAGCGGCAGCGGTTGTTCGATCTCCTCCACCGCCGCGATCACGCTGTCCGCCAGATTGCCGCGCGCGGCCACGAAAATGGTGGTGCCGGCCGCCGCCCATGCCTGCATTCGCGGGGTCGCCTCCAGCACATCGGGCGTGTCGAGCGAGACGTGGACGCGGTCGAAACAATCGCTGTCGATCAGCGCTTCAAGCACCCGTTCCAGCATCACCTGCCCATCGATTTCAACCAGGCATTTGTGCGCTTTGCCCTGCAATCTGGCGACCGGATCGTCCACCCCCCGGCGGCTGGCTGCCATCACCAGCACGGCTGGTTTCTGCCCGGCGGTCTGGGGATGCGTGTTTGCTTGGCTTGTCATGATCTGTCCTGTGTCAACTTCTGGCGGCGGGCGGGGCAAAGGCCAGCGCGGCACGGCGCATCAATTCGCCTGCGTCGGCAAGTTCGGGGAAATGTTCCAGCGCCGCGCGCAGATGATCGCGGGCCTGCGGGCTGATGACCCCGGTGCAGCAGGCGTCAAACTTGGCCCAGTATTGCGCCCAGTCGAACGGCGCGGCCTTGCTGCCCAGCGGCCATTCATGGACCGAGGCAAAGCGCCGCCCATCCTTGAGGGTAATGTGAACCTCGGTGGGGAATTCGCCCTCCAGCTTATCGACCGGGTGGCGGTGGATGATCGGGAACAGGCGGCGCACATCCGCGCCCATCACCCGTTCGGGCGTGAAATCCGCCAACGTGCAATCCCCCCGCGCAAGGATGCAGCCGACCGCATATTCCGCGGAAAACTTCGCTTCCAGCGGGGTTTGCGGATCGGTGTAGAACACATTGTTGAAATGCACGCGCGGCATATGCAGATCCACGCTGGCCACGTCGCCGCCGCCGAAGCCATGCGCCTGCATCAATTGCTGCACCCCATCCATCGCGCGGTGGATCGCGCCGCAGGTGGGGAAGCGTTTCACCCGGAACTTGTGCGCGGTGATCAGCAGCGGATCGCCCACGCTGTCCAGTTCAAACCGCAGGTTCTGGCCATGTTCGATATGGGTGATGGAATCGCGCAATTCTTCGTAATCCGGCCCTACCATCAGCCGGTTCATGCCGGTTTGCCCGTCCAGCGTATCGCGCCCGGCGGTGATCCCGGCGCGCGCCATGCTGGCCGCCATGATCCCGCCCTTGGCCGCCAGCCCGGCGTGAACCGGCTTCATCTCGGTGCCGAACTGGCTCATGAAGCCCGATGACATGCTGGTGGCGATGGACAGCGCGCGCGCGCAGGCGGCGGCGTCAAGTTTCAGCAGGCGGCAAACCGCCGCCGTCGCCCCCATCACCCCGACGGTCGCCGTGGCGTGCCAGCCCCGATTGCGGTGGGTGGGGTTCAGTCCTTGGCCGATCCGCCCAAGGATTTGCAGCCCGACAATATAGGCATCAATGCAGGCCGCGCCCGAAAGCCGTTCCTGCTCGGCAATCGCCATGATCGCGGGCAGCAGCACGGTGGTGGGGTGGGCCTTGGGCGGATCGAAATTGTCATCGAAATCGAGCACATGGGCGATCGTGCCATTGACCATCGCGGCCCACGGCGCAGCCAGCATCTGCGGCTGACCGATCACGCTGCACGGCCCGCTGCCCCACGGGGCAAGCGCGGCGAACAATTTGTGCGCGGCCGGTTCAACCGCGCCCGGCACCATCACCGCCAGCGTATCGACAAATTCGCGGTGCGCCCAGTCGCGCGCGTCGTCAGGCCAGCGATCCGGCACGTCCGCAATCCATGCGCCATAGATTTCCAGCGGATTGGTGTTCACGTTGTTCGCCTTGCCCGTTTGCAGCGCCGATAGCTTTGCCCCGGTGATTGCACAAGCATTGCGCGGGCGCGGGCCAAGTTTGTGCGGCCCATGATGATCGCCAAATGCCCAAGGGCCGCCCCGCCGCCCAAACCCCCTTCCTGCGCCGCCGGCTTTTTTCATCGCCGGGCAAACCTGCGGGTGACACGCGCCGGATTGTGTGTTGTCTGGGGCAGAGCATCCAGCCACAACTGGGGACATACCGCCAATGCATTTCGAACTGAGCCACGAACACACCATGTTGAAAGATCTGGTCGGCAAGTTTGTGCGCGACCAGTTGATACCGCTCGAATCCAGCGTGCTGGCGCGCGAATCTGCCGGGCAGGGCAGCTATCTCAACCCCGATGAAACCGCGGCGGTTGATGCGGTGTCGCGCGAACTCGGCTTGTGGGGGCTGGACGCGCCCGAAGAAGACGGCGGGATGAACCTGCCGATGGTGGCGATGGTCGGCGTGAACGAGGAATTGGGCCGCACCGCTGTGCCCTATACCCTGCCGCCCGATTCCCCCAACCTTAGGATGCTGATGGTCGCCGCCGATGAACGCCAGCGCGCCGCCTATCTGGAACCCTATGTGCGCGGCGAGACGATCTCTGCCATCGGCATTTCCGAACCCGGCGCGGGGGCCGATCCGGCGGGCATGACCACCTTGGCGGTTGAGGACGGCGATGACTGGATCATCAATGGCCGCAAGATCTGGATTACCCGCGCGGCAGAGGCGGATTTCACCATCCTGATGGCGGTGACTGATCGCAATCCGGCGGGGCGCAACGCGATGTCGGCCTTTCTGGTGGACCGCGACACCCCCGGCTTCAACGTGCTGCGCAAAATCCCGATGATCGATGGCACCGCCACCTATGAAATCGTGCTGGAGGATTGCCGCGTGCCGGGGTGGA
>JAHJSJ010000052.1 GCA_018830415.1 Alphaproteobacteria bacterium
CCGGGCCTGCGCGCCTTGCAGGATGAAGCCGCGCTGACTGCGCTGATCGATGCGGTGATCGCCGCGCGGGCCGAGGCCGAGTGTGACGCGCTCCCACCGATCTTCCTCAAGGTTGCGCCGGATCTGGAACCTGCGGATATCGACGCGATTGTGCGCATCGCCATCGACAAGAGGCTGGGCGCGCTGATCGTCTCCAACACCACGATTTCGCGCCCGGCCCTGCGCTCACGCCATGCGGACGAGGCAGGCGGGCTGTCGGGTGCGCCATTGCGCCAGCTGGCGCTGCAACGGCTGCGAGATTTCCGCAAGGCGACCGGCGGCACAATCCCGCTGGTGGGCGTGGGCGGCATTGCCAGCGCCGACCATGCGTGGGAGCGGATCCTTGCCGGGGCCAGTCTGGTGCAGCTCTATTCGGCAATGGTCTATGAAGGGCCGGGCCTCGGCGCGCGGATCGTGCGCGGGCTAGAGGCGCTGATGCGGCGCGATGGCTTCACCACCATTGCCGAAGCGGTGGGAAGCGAATAGCAAGCGCGTCATGCGTTTGTTTCACCATCTGATCGCCCCGCTGGCGCTCGTCCTTGCGGGCTGCTCCACGACCCAGACCATCGCCCTCGAAGGCGTTGAGGATATCCAGTTTCTTGGGGGCGGCGCGGTCAGCGCCGCCGATCCGCGCGCCACCGCAGCGGGGGAGGCTATCCTTAGCCAAGGGGGATCGGCCACCGATGCGGGGATCGCGGTAATGCTGGCGCTGACCGTGGTTGAGCCGCAAAGCTCCGGCATCGGCGGGGGCGGTTTCATGCTACGCGCCGATGGTGAAACTGGCGCTCTGGCCAGTTTCGACGGGCGTGAGACCGCGCCTGCCGCCGCCACCGTCAACCGGTTCCTGGATGGCGATGGAAAAGTGCTCAAGCGCGAAACCCGCGTGTTTTCGGGGCTCAGCGTCGGGGTGCCGGGCAATATCGCGCTCGCCGCCGAAGCCCATGCGAAACACGGCACGCTGCCCTGGGCCGCGCTGTTCGAGCCTGCAATTGCGCTCGCCCGCGACGGCTTCATCATGAACCGGCGGCTTTACGAATCGCTCAGCCAGAACAAAGGGCGCGCGGACAAGACCGATGCGGCGCGCGCGGTGTTTTTCGGCGCGGATGGCGAACCGCTGCCGATTGGCGCGACGGTGCGCGTGCCAGCGCTGGCCGATACGCTGGAGGTGCTCGCCAAGGCCGGGCCGGAGGCGATCTATGGCCACAGCGCCGCCGCCGCGCTGGCCGCCTATGTCGCGGACGAAACCCCGCAGGACGGGCGCATGACGCCCGCCGATATCACCGCCTATCAGGCCAAGGAACGCACCCCGGTCTGCGCCCCCTATCGCACCTACCGGGTGTGCGGGATGGGGCCGCCATCGTCGGGCGGGGTCGCGGTGGCGCAGATGCTTGGCCAGCTGGAAGGGCATGATCTGGCCGCACTTGGCCCGGACAATCCGCAATTCTGGCACCTGTTCGTTGAAAGCCAGCGGCTCGCCTATGCCGATCGCGAGCTGTATTCGGGCGACACCGATTTCGTCGTTGTCCCTGTCGCTGGGCTGGTCGATGCGGGCTACCTCAAACAGCGTGCAATGCTGATTTCCCCTGACACCGCGCTTGCCAAGGCCGAAGCAGGCGTGCCGCCCGGTGCGCCGCTGGCGCGCGGGGACGGGCCGGAGGAGCCGGAAAATGGCACCACCCATTTCGCGGTGGTGGACGCGGCGGGCAATGCTGTCAGCTACACCTCGACCGTCGAAGGCGCGTTCGGATCGGGGCTGTATTGGCGCGGGTTCTATCTCAACAACGAGTTGACCGATTTCACTCTTACCCCCGAAGCTGATGGCAAGCCGGTCGCCAACCGGGTCGAAGGCGGAAAGCGCCCGCGTTCGTCGATGGCGCCGACCATCGTCTATGATGCCGATGGCCGGATTGTGCTGGTAATCGGTGCGGCGGGCGGCCCGACGATCCCGGTGCAGGTTGCCCGCGCGATCATCGGCGTGGTGGATTTCGGCCTGTCCGCGGAAAGTGCGCTGGGCCTGCCGTTCATCATGAGCTTTGGCGATAGCGTGTTGATCGAGAAAGGCACCGCGCTCGAAGGCATGGAGGCCGCGCTCAAGGCGCTTGGTCATGCCAGCATCCGCACAGGCGCGCCGCCGCTCAAGGCCAATGCCCTGCGGCTTTTGCCCGATGGCGGCTGGGAAGTGGCGGTGGACCCGCGCCTGCAAAGCAAGTTGACGTATGAATAGCATTTGAGCACATCGCTGCGCACACTGCTTGCCGCTCCCGCAATCAGCTTCTAATCTGCGACTTCACGGGGGCGCACATGAACCCCGAATAATATTCGAAGGGATCAGGAGCCTTTGCCAGAGCATTCTCCAACTCAGCTTCACGCTGCCCGCGCGGTGGTCAACCCTGCGGATAACCAGCTGTTGCAGGATATCGATGGGGCGCAGAACCTCGTCGAACTGTTCCTCAAACGCGCCGATGCCAAGGGCGATGCCCCGTTCCTGGGGCACAAGGCGGGCGGGCAATGGGTGACGCAAAGCTGGCGTTCCGCGGCAGAGCAGGTGTGCCTGCTGGCGGAAAGCCTGCGCGGCATGGGGTTGAAGGATGGCGACCGGGTGGCGCTGGTTTCGGAAAACCGGCCCGAATGGTGCATCGCTGACCTCGCCATCATGGCCGCCGGATGCATCACCGTGCCGACCTACACCACCAATACCGAGCGCGACCACCAGCACATCCTCGACAATTCGGGCGCGTCGGCGGTGATCGTGTCGAACGCCAAGCTGGCGCGCACCTTGCTGCCCGCGGTGATGC
>JAHJSJ010000053.1 GCA_018830415.1 Alphaproteobacteria bacterium
GGACGGATAATCGCCTTCGTGATCCAATATCATCCGCACCGCACGGGCACGAACCTCCGGCGAAAACTTGTTCGTTGTCTTGCTCATAAGGACTCCATCTACTCAAAAGTTGGAGCCTCCGACAATCCCGGGGCGGTTCAGTAACAGCTGTTGGCGAGTAGCTGAATCCTGCATTTGCAGGATTCAGCCTGACCGGCATGTCTGATTTTAACGTCTCAATTCGCGACGTTTGCAGCATTGCCGCCTGACTTAAGGCAATCGTTTGCGCCGAAATCGCCTTGCGCTCGCCGCGTCGCTATCGTCTTCGATAAACGTCGCCAGATTGCCGATGTCGATCACCGAGGTGTCATTATCCCCGTCGACCGCAGCTGTCGCATCGCGATCCGTGGCAGAGATCACACGGTAGCGCAGCACCCCTACCCCCTGGCTGCGACGCACATCGATAATGCTGCCTACCGGCAATAGCGCGCCGCCGTAATTAAGCTCGATCAGGTCGTCTTTCACTGCAGAAACGCGCAAAGGCTCAATACCGAAGGCCACCTTGCGTGCCAGCATCTGGGCAACATCGCGCTGCATCAGATCATAGACCGATGCACCCGGTTCGGACACGCGCATCGTGAAATCAGCAGTGTCGATCGTGCGCGACATTTCGACCACCTTAGTCACCACCCCGCCATCCACATTGCGTCCTGCAGCATCCTTGAGAACGAACGAAACGGTTGCACTGGCGGTGCCCCAACTGGTCCGATATCCGTTGGGGTCATTAACCGGCGTATTGCGTGCCGGACCGGTTTCGGCAATGTCGGAAATGGTGACGTCTAGCGTATATCCGCCCCGCCCGCTGGTCAGCCGCCCCGATGATGCGAGAGCTCCTTCGATCGCGCTGCGCAGGTTCTGGAAATTGTTTTGACAGTCCTTCACGACCCAGCTGCGCCAAGTCGTATGCGCGGCATAATAGCGCGCTGCAGCCGCCGCTCCCCAGACGCGCGCGTAGTATTCCTCGCCATATTCAAGTCGGCCACCTGAATAATTGCGGTAATAAACGCAGGTCTGGGCCGACGTGATTGAGCCGACATTAACCCGTTCACGTTCCTGCGCACTGGCAGGTTCAGTAAAGGCGGGCACTGTGAACCCTACCGCTAGAAGCGCGATCGTGACGGTCAGCGCGCGCCGGCGCAACATTGTAGTCATCATTGGGTTCACCGCCGCTTCTTGGTGGGTTTCTGAAGGCCTTTCACAACCTCAGGCGCAACCGGTCGAGCCACTGTTCCAATCGCCAGAGGCACAGTGAAAGGCGTTACCTGCACCGCGCGCGAGAACGAGGTTTGAACATCAGTAACTTGGATCGCCCCGACCTGTTCGCCGTCGATCTTGATCGTACCGGTGCCCGACGGGTCAGGAATTTCGATCGTTTCGCCGTAGATCATAAGGTAATCCCCCCGTTCAACGGCGCCTGCGCCATAATTGAGGATCACCGTTCCATCGCCCTGGATCGCAGCGACCTGAATCGGGAAAATCGTGGTCACAAGGCCCGTGGCGATACTATCAGCCGAAGCGCGCATCAGACCGGCGCTGTCAATCTGCGTGCCTCCGCCGCAAACCGTTGCGGATTCCTGCTCTTCGCTAATCCGGGTGGCATAGCGCACTTCGCCGCTGTTCGTGTCAGTTATGCGGATATCCGCTTCCATGCGCACCCGAGTGTTGTAGCACTCGGCCTGCTGACCACGGTTTCCGCCGAATATGCCACGCAGCATATTGTCGCCCATGTTAGACTTGTTAACCGCCGAGATCGAGGTGATCGTCCCGTAGATCAGGTAATCGACACCTTCGAACCCGCCGGTTCTCTTCTTGTTGTTGGTGGTCACCATCCCGCTGCGGCCCAGCCCCTGCTCTTTGAGCAAGGTTGCAAGACGTGCACGTTCAATAATGCGGAATTTCCCGCTGCCGATGACTGCGGTTTCGATCATGGCGATGAAGTTTTCGGCCTGCGCCGCACCGGTCAGATCCTCCATCTGAGCGATCCCGACCACCGGTTTGTTATCCTGCGCAGCCACAGACGTGGTCATTCCGAATGCCGCTAGGATTGCGAGAATTATCCTTTTCATATGGAACCCCCGTGTTGTGATTCGTGCTTATTTTGCAATTCGTAGCCTCAGAGTCACTAAAAATTTCCAATTAATTGCAGCGAAAATAGCATCATGCCGCCCAATGCGCCGCCTCGTATGCCCAAAAAAATGCCCCCGAACTAGGAGACTGCGGAACAAAGCATGGCAACAGACTAACGGGAGCTTTAATTCTGTAGCGCGTCAATCTTGCCCGCACCGGTGGGATTTACTCCTCCTCCACCCTGAGCGCACAGACAAACACTTCCTGCGGGATTACCCGGCCTTCGTCGGGGCAGGCCGCCTTCGATGCTCCCGCATCCTGAGAATGGGAGAGGTTACTCTTCACCCATCCTCAGCGCCGCAATAAACGCTTCCTGCGGAATACTCACATTGCCATACTCGCGCATCCGGGCCTTGCCCTTCTTCTGCTTGTCGAGCAGCTTTTTCTTGCGCGAAATGTCGCCGCCGTAACACTTGGCGGTCACGTCCTTGCGCATTGCGGCGATGGTTTCGCGGGCGATCACCTTGCCGCCGATCGCGGCCTGGATCGGGATTTTGAACAGGTGACGCGGGATCAGGTCTTTCAGGCGTTCGCACATCCCGCGCCCGCGTTCTTCCGCCACGTGGCGGTGGACGATCAGCGATAGGGCGTCGACCGGCTCTCCATTGACGAGGATGTTCATCTTCACCAGATCGCCCTCACGCGTGCCGATCTGTTCATAATCAAAGCTGGCATAGCCGCGTGAAATCGATTTCAGCCGGTCGTAGAAATCGAACACCACTTCATTGAGCGGCAGTTCGTATGTCACCTGCGCGCGGCCGCCCACGTATGTCAGCTCGGTCTGGATGCCGCGCCGGTCCTGGCACAGTTTCAGGATCGCGCCGAGATATTCGTCGGGGGTGTAGATCACCGCCTTGATCCACGGTTCCTCGATCACGTCGATGCGGTTCACGTCCGGCCAATCGGCGGGGTTGTGAATGTCGATGGTCTTGGCGTCCTCGTTCTTGGTGTGGCCAAGATGAATGCGATAGACCACCGATGGCGCGGTGGTGATGAGGTCGAGGTCGTATTCGCGGGTCAGGCGTTCCTGAATGATTTCAAGGTGCAGCAGGCCGAGAAAGCCGCAGCGAAAGCCGAAGCCCAGCGCGGCCGAGCTTTCCATTTCAAAGCTGAAGCTGGCATCGTTCAATCGCAGTTTGGCGATGCTTTCGCGCAATTTTTCGAAATCGGCGGCGTCCACCGGGAACAGGCCGCAGAACACCACCGGCTGCACTTCCTTGTAGCCGGGCAGCGGGGTGTCCGAACCGTTCTTGACCGTGGTGATGGTGTCCCCGACGCGGGCCTGCTCCACCTCCTTGATCTGCGCGGTGATGAAGCCGATTTCGCCGGGGCCGAGTTCAGCCAAGTCGGTGCGTTTGGGGGTGAAACAACCGACGCGGTCGACAAGGTGCTGGGTGCCGCCCTGCATGAAGCGGATATTGAGGCCCTTGGTCAGCTTGCCGTCGATCACGCGCACAAGGATGACCACACCGAGATAGGGGTCATACCAGGAATCGATCAGGCTGGCGGTGAGCGGGGCGTCAATCTTGCCTTGCGGCGGCGGGATGCGGGTGACGACGGCTTCGAGCACGTCTTCGATCCCGATCCCCGATTTGGCGCTGGTCAGCACCGCGTCTGATGCATCAAGCCCGATGATCTCCTCAATCTCGGCCTTGACTTTTTCGGGTTCGGCGGCGGGCAGATCGATCTTGTTGATGACGCAGACGATTTCGTGGTCGTGCTCGATCGACTGGTAAACATTGGCGAGGGTCTGCGCTTCCACGCCCTGCGCCGCGTCAACCACCAGCAATGCGCCTTCGCACGCGGCAAGGCTGCGCGAAACTTCGTAGGCGAAATCGACGTGGCCGGGGGTGTCCATCAGGTTGAGCTGATAGGCCTCCCCATCCTTCGCGATGTAGTTGAGGCGCACCGTCTGCGCCTTGATCGTGATCCCGCGTTCTTTTTCAATGTCCATGTTATCAAGGACTTGTTCTGACATTTCACGCGCGGTCAGCCCACCGGTGAACTGGATCAGCCGGTCAGCCAGGGTGGACTTGCCATGGTCAATATGGGCGATAATCGAAAAATTGCGGATTTTGGAGAGGTCTGTCATCGCGGTGCGACTTAGCGCCGGGTCTCGCAGATGTCATTCGAGAAAAACGCAGCGCCCAAAGCCTCGCGGCCAGGGCCAGGCCCTAGCCCTGATCGGCGCGGGTTGGCATGGCGTAGCCGAACTTGGGCACCGCTCCGCTTTGGTCGATCCCGTGGAAGTTGCCGGGGCCAAGCGCCGCGAGCGGCGATCCGGCTGCGGCCAACGCATAGGGCGAAACCCGGTTGCGGGTGCACAGCCCGCCCGCCCCGTCCTCGATCAACGATTGTTCAAACTCCAGCCCCTGAACATCGCCATTGCTGCGGATCACGGTCGCCACCGCGAGCTGCCCGCCGCCCAGATCGACAACGAATTGCGTTTCCTTGGGCACGTCCTCCAGCCCCTGGATCAAGGCCCCGGTCTTGGACAGGTTGCGCAGGGTCACTTCGTAGGCGTAATCATCATGGATCACTTGAATCTTGCGGAACACCGTTCGCCGCCGCGCGCGGCGGGAGCGGTCGGCACCGGGCACGATCTTCCACGTGCCCCCGGCCATTTCCTCTTCGATGGTATCGTAATCGACCGGCTCGCTGAAGATCGGCCCTCCCAGATAGCGAACCCCGCAATCCTTGAGCGATTCGAGCAAGACCGCGCTTTCGATGCCGTTGGCGATGGTGTCCATCTGTAACGCCCCGGCCAAAGCGACGATGGCGCGCACCAGACCCAGCTCGCGGTTATCGTCCCGTCCGGCTTCGGCCACCAGCTTTTCATCGATCTTGATCGAATCAAACGGCGCCCGGCGCAGGTAAGCAAGCGAGGAATAGCCGCTGCCAAATTCATCGAGGGTCAGGCGCACCCCCAATTTGAACAGCGCGGCGAGCGCGTGATCGACGATGTTGGCATCGCCAAAGAACACCGCTTCGCTGATTTCAAGCTCAAGGCGAGCGGGCGCAATGCCTGCTGCGTTCACAGCCTGCGCCACGTGTTCAACGAAATCGTCGGCAAGAAAAAGCGACACCGGCACATCGACGGCCACCCGCACGCTTTCAGGCCATA
>JAHJSJ010000054.1 GCA_018830415.1 Alphaproteobacteria bacterium
CCTGTTCGCCCTGATCGGCATCGCCGGTCAGCACCACGCCGCGATCCAGTCGCTTGGCAGCCCAGCCGATCACCGCGAGCGCCTTTGCGCCCTCGGCGCTGGGGCCGTCATCCCCAAAAGCAATCGCCGCCGGCAATGCGCCCGAAGGCGGGATCAGCTCGATGGTCCACTCCGGCTCGGTCGCGGCTATCCGCGCCTCCAGCGTGCGATAGACCGACAGCGGCGCCCCATCCAGTCGCTTGGCCCGCACCAGCGCGCGGCGGCGGTTGCGATCAATCAGCACATCGGTTTCGGGCACACCGGCTGCCAGCGACAGCCGGTTCGCCAGCGCCTGCGCCCGCGCCGATGCGGCGGCGGCTTCGCGTGCGCGGGTCGCCGATAGTTGCGCGCGCTGCGCTGCGCCCGCACCCGTTTCGGTCTGGGTCTGGGTCAGCGTCAGTTCGACCGGCCTGCCCAGCCGGGACTCCAGCACGCGCGTGATTTCAGGCTCGGCTTCGGGCCGGATGACCGGCGTGAACATGATCGCGCTCACCGCCATCGGGCTGGAGGCAAAATCGATCTCCAGCCCATCGAGCTGCGCCGGGCGTTCAAACCGTTCGTTGATTGCAGCGCTCACTATTCGCTGGGCATTGGTTTCCCACGCGATCTGCTGGAGCGAAAATGCCAGCGGCACCGCCAGACCGACAAACACCGTCAGCAGCGCCACGTTCTGGAACATCGTGTTGCGCGCGCTGAGTGCCGTGCGGAAGCCGTAAAGTCTGGCCATCGCAAAGGCGGTCAGCGCAATCGTGATGAAGTTGGTGACAAACAACAGCAGCGCGCCCGAAAACACCGTCCAGTTGAAGGTCGCAAGGCCAAACCCCACCACCGCCAGCGGCGGCATCAACGCGGTGGCGATGGCCACACCGACAATCGCGCCTTCGCGCCCGCGGATCATCGCATAGGCGCCCGCCAGCGCCGAAAACAGCGCCACGAACAGATCGAACAGGTTGGGCCTTGTGCGCGCCGCGATTTCACTGGTGATTGTCTGGATCGGGGAGAAAAACACCAGCACCGCGCACAGCAGCACCGCCAGCACACTGCCGATCAGCAGGGTGCGCGCTGATCGTTTGAGCCAGTCCCAATCCCCGATCGCCAGCGCAAAGCCCAGACCCATGATCGGCCCCATCAGCGGCGACAGCAACATCGCCCCGATCACTACCGCTGGCGAGGACAGCAACAGGCCAAGGATCGCAATCCCCCCGCTCATCGCGGTCATGAACAGATAATGTTCGGACAGCGCGCCTTCCTGCCGGCGGCGCTCGGTCACTTCGGCCTGGTCGACCTGCCCGATGACATGCAGCGTCCACCATTCGCGCAGGCTGCCCAGCACCGCCCGCAAGGTAATGTTGGCGTGGGGCGTCGACGTGACGACGTCCTCGCGCACTTCGGCTTCTGCGGCAGCCTCAGGCGAAGCGGCGGAACTGGCGGTGTCGTTCATCGGAATGCCTCTGGCAAAAGCGTCATATTGCGCGCGATAGCCCGCCATCGGGGAAATTGCCAAGCAAACACCGCGCAAACGCATGGCATGATGGACGCAAGCCCCCTTTCAGGCTTACCATACACGCGCGCTTGAAAGGTGTGTTTTAGATCACTAATACAGTGGGGCATGAGCCCGCGCCCGGCGACGCGCGTTTGATGGAGTAGATATTGGCATGAGCACCGAAACCAAGACGGCGACGTTAGACGCAACGGAATTCTCGCTCACCCCGCCCGATCCGGTGCCGCAAGTCGCGCCCGAACAGGCCGCTGGGCTGGTGCCGGTCAGCACCGAAGAGAAAAGCAAGCTCGACACCAAGGTCGATGCCTTCGTCAACGAACTGGTGTCGGTTGACGCCAATTCGCCTGCGTTTGGCGAAAAGGTCGATCAGATCACCCGCATGGGGCAGGAACAGATCCGTGCCGCCGCCGCCATGTCGAACCGGTTTCTTGATCGTCCGGTGCGGGCGATGGATGCCGATGGCAATGTCGGCAAGGACTTGGCCGAACTGCGCCGCACGGTCGAAGACCTTGATCCGGGCCGCAAGGGCAAGCTTTCCGGCCCGCGCAAACTGCTCGGCATCATCCCGTTCGGCAACAAGCTGAAGAATTATTTTGACAGCTACACCTCGGCGCAGGGTCATATTTCCTCGATCCTTCAGCGGCTGGATAGCGGCAAGAAGGAACTGCACCTCGATAATGCCGCGATCGACACCGAGCGCCAGAAGCTGTGGGCGGCGATGGGCGAGCTGGAACAGATGATCCACATCGCCAAGACGCTGGATGCGCGGTTGGAGGCCAAGGCTCTCGAACTCGACAGCTCTGATCCGGCCAAGGCCAAGGCTCTGCGCGAATCGGCGCTGTTCTACGTCCGCCAGCGCACGCAGGATTTGCTGACCCAGATGGCGGTGAGCGTGCAGGGCTATCTCGCGCTTGACCTTGTGAAGAAGAACAACGTCGAACTGGTCAAGGGCGTTGACCGCGCTTCGACGACCACGGTGGGCGCGCTGCGCACGGCTGTGACGGTGGCACAGGCGATGACCAACCAGCGCCTTGTGCTGGGCCAGATCACCGCCTTGAACAAGACCACCAGCGACATCATCGATTCGACCAGCACGTTGCTGCGCGAACAGACCGCGCAAATCCACGAACAGGCAGCGTCCAGCACGATCCCGCTGGAAACGCTGCAACGCGCGTTCCAGAACATCTATGACACGATGGACGAGGTCGACACCTTCAAGCTGCGCGCGCTCGATTCGATGAAGCAGACCGTCACCACGCTGACCGCCGAAGTCGAAAAGTCCAAAGGCTACATCGCCCGCGCGGAAGGGCAGGCCCAGGCGCAGTCCAAGGTCGCGGCGAGTGAGCCATCGCTGCTGGCACTGGACAAGTGATGGGGGTTCGCTGATGGCTGACAGCACGCCCGAAAGCGAACGCATCCTGCGCGAGGCCAAGACCAGCCTCGCGGTGCAGCGCGATGGCGGCACGCATCGGCCGGGGCCAAGGAGCATCGGCAAGGGTTCGGCGGAACTGAAGATGAAAAGCCTGCTGAAACGGGTGCGCAACATCGCATTGGCGATTGTCGCGATCTGGCTGGGCGCAGGGATTGCCGGGGCTTTCGTCAACGGGATCGGCTTCTGGGGTGTGATGGCCGTGATCGTCGCCACCGCGGTTGCGGTCGCGGTATTTTCGAATTTCCCCAAGGTCAAAGTGCCCAAACGCGCCGAACTCACCCTCGGCAATCCGCAGCAGATGGTGGCGCGCACCGAATTGTGGCTGGAAGCGCAGCGGCCCGCTCTGCCCCCGCCCGCGCAAACCATCGTCGATCAATTGGGCGTGCAGCTCGATGCGCTTGGCCTGCAACTGCGCACGCTTGACGGCGCCCACCCGGCGATGACTGAAGTGCGCGAATTGGTGGGCGAATATATCCCCGAAACGATCGACAATTACCGCAAGATTCCGGCGCACCTTCGCGGGGAACAGCACGCGGGCAAAACCGCCGACGAACGCCTCACCGAAAGCCTGTCGAAACTGTCAGGCGAAGTTGACCGCGTCACCCGGCGGCTGGCCGAAGGCGCATTGGACGATCTGGCGATCAAGAGCCGCTATCTTGAATATCGTTACGGCGGGGCCGATGCGCTGGAAGATATGCGCTCGCCCGATACCGGCGTGCCGCTGCCCGATTTCTCGGTCAAGCAGGCCAAAGAGCAGGGACGTTGAGCGATGCGCGTCACCCTGCCCCATGATCTCACCAAAGACGAAGTGCGCCGCCGGATGCACGCTCACGCGAATGAAATTGCAGGGTTCTTTCCCGCAGGCATCGCCAAGATAACGACCGATTGGCCCAGCGAAGACCGTATGGCGATCACCGCCGAGGTGATGGGCTATACGATCCCCGGCGGGGTCGATGTGCGTGACAATGAGGTGGTAATCGAAATGCAGCTGCCCGCGATGCTGGGGATGATGCGCGGGTCGATCGAATATGCGGTGAAGAAAGAGGCTGAGCGGCTGCTCACGCCGTAAAGCGTGTGCGGCGTCAGGCTGCTCGCACCAGCAGCGTTACCCCGGCGCTAGTAAAATCGAGCCCATCGAGGCTCGCCGCATAAAGGCATTCGCCCGCCCCAGCCCGCGCCAAACCATCGCGCGATGCAACCTCGCCCGCCAGCGGCAGCGCCAGCAGCTCGCCGGGATAGGCAACATGGGTGGCCGCATCGGGCGCACCTGCCACCCGGTCGAGCCGGAAATGCGGCCCATCGACCAGCACCTGTCCATCGGCGATGCTGCGACGGTGCTGCGCGGCGTAAGGCCCGCCATCCGCCACCGCCAGCGCGCGGTCCAGATGCAGTTCGCGCGGGCGGCCATAATCATACAGACGGAAGGTGGTCTCGCTGGCCTGCTGCACTTCGACCAACGCGAGGCCGGGGCCGATGGCGTGGACAGTGCCAGCGGGCAGGTAGAACAGATCGCCGGGCCGCGCGGCGTGCCAGGTGAGCAAGCTTTCAATCGTGCCATCGCGCGCAGCGGCGGCGATTTCTTCGGACGTCACCGCGCGCTCAAACCCGATGGCGAGCTGCGCGTCAGGCTCGGCATCCAGCACCAGCCAGCATTCTTCCTTGCCCGCCTCCTCGGCCTGCGCGGTGGCATCGGAGGGGTGCACCTGCACCGAAAGCTTTTCCGACGTGAACAGGTATTTCACCAGCACCTGCGGCAGTTCGGGCGGCGGTTCGAACCAGATTTCGCCAATCTGTTCCCCCGGCGGCGCAATGAAGGGCGCGGGCAGGGTATCGCGGCCCCACACCTTGGCGACCATCCGGGTAGGAAGCTGGCGTGCTGCGCTCACTGGTTCACCGCCCCCGGCAGCTTGCCGACGGCTTGCGCCCCGTCACGCGTCGTCACCAGCACTTCGCCGCCCGATACGATGATGCACACATCCTCCAGCCCGACCGCCGAAATGCGCGGCCCATCGGTGATGGCGAGCACGCCGCGGCAGTGGTCGAGGTCAACCACCCCGCCCTTGGTAACATTGCCCGCCGCATCGGCCTCCCCCGCCAAGGCATCGGACAACGCCGCCCAATTGCCAATGTCCGACCAGCCCATGCGCGCCGGAACCATCGCCGCGCGCGCGGTGTTTTCCATCACCGCATAGTCGATCGACTCACCGTCAATCACGGCGAAGGGTTCAGGCGCGGGGTGGAACCGCGCGCCATCCTCGCGCCCGCCTGCCACCGCCTCTGCCACCAACCGCGCTATATCCGGGCGGTGCGCGGCGAGCTCCGCCAGCAAATGCCCGGCGCGAAACGCAAAGATTCCGCCATTCCAGCTATAATCCCCGCTGGCGAGATAATCCTGCGCACGCGCCAGATCGGGCTTTTCAACAAACCGCGCCACGGTGAAACCGCCCGCCAACGGCTCCCCGCGTTGCAGATAGCCGTAGCCGGTTTCGGGCCGATCAGGCGCGATGCCGAACGCCACCAGGTAATCTTGCCGCGCCAGTTCAGCCGCAGCCAGCGCTGCCGCACGAAACGCCGCAGCATCGGCAATGTGATGATCGCTCGGGCACACCAGCATCACGGCATCGGCAGGCAGCAGCGCAGCGGCCAGCGCAATTGCGGGCGCGGTGTTGCGCGCCGACGGTTCAATCACCAGCCGTGCGCCGGGGGTATCGCCCAATTGTGTGGTGATCAGGTCGGCATGGGCCGCGCCAGCCACCACCAGCGGCGCGGCAAAGCGAGTATCGCCGGCCACCCGCCGCACCGCCTGTTCGAACAATGTCTCGTCGCTCACCAGCGGCAAAAACGGTTTGGGCACCGCCTTGCGGCTCACCGGCCACAGCCGCGTACCGCTGCCGCCGCACAGGATAACCGGATGAATTGCTGTCACTTCATCTGCCCTTTTTGCCCGATAGCCGCGCTATATCAATCGCATCCATGACACCAGCATGAACGCCGCCGTCTGCCCGGAGTTCAGACCGCGTTGCCGCAATCAGAACCACTGTTGACGCCAGTAGAACGGCGCGGTCACCGGGTTTCCTTCGCCATCGGTCGCCGGACGAAAGCCAAGCCGCGTTTCAACCAGCTGGCAGGTGATACGGTCGGCCTGAGGGTCAGGACTGGGACGATAGATGCTGCAATTGCGCGCGCGCCCATCGGTGCCGACGATCACGCGCACGATCACCTGCGTCCCGCGCCGCGCAGCGCGCCCGCCTAGCGGCACCGGAAAATCGCGCGCATTGTCGATACTGCCGGAAATGTGCACCGGCTTGGTCACGGCAATCCCGCCGCGCCCGCTGCCGCGGTTGCCGCTGCCCGTGCCCAGTCCCGTGCCCGCCGCCCCGGTGCCAGCGCCCGCATCAGCCGCGCCCGATTGGCTGGCAGTGCCGGTTGATGATGCGCGCGGCAGAGGGTCATCCTGTTTCAGCCTGACCTTGGGCGGCTGGCTGCTCACCGGCTTTGCCACCGCCTCACGTCCCGGCGCACCTTGCGCACCTTCATCGGGTTCAGGCTGATTTTCAGGCGTCGGCGGATCCGGCGGCGCGGTGATCGTAACGGTGAAAGCAGACACCACCCCGCGTTCAACCGAGGCGGTGAAATCCGGGGCCAGCGCGCGGGCAAGACCGTACAGCGCGGCGAGGTGCAGCGCCACGATCCCCGCGATCAGCGGCCAGCTGAGCCGCTTGCGCTGCGCGCGAAAGCCTCTCGCATTCCCCATCGACGTAACCCGCTCCGCGATTGCTCCATTCTGGACGAGGTTCCGTCCGCAAGCTTTCAAGTGATTCTATATCAGAACAGCATTATTTTGCGATGGAGCGCAGGATCGAGCGCGCACTGGATCATGAAGAAGGCGCCTTGGATGCCATCCTTGGCGCCAAAATTGACTCCGTCGGCTCTGAAACGGGCGCAACCGGCGGTGGGCAAGCTGCGCCTGCTCATGGCGATGTGGAGGCGGCGGGTTCGGGCCAAGCTGCTGGCCCTGTGCATCCCGATGCCTCTCCTCACGCCTCAGGGCCAGATATCATCGGCCCCGCAAGGATCGCGATGGGCAACCTTGACCGGGCGAGCCTGCTGGCGGCGATAATCGGCGGGGCGGCCTTTCTGGCGCTCGCTTGGCTCAGCCTGCTCATTGCGCGCCCTGAGACGCATATCAGCCCGGTGTGGCTGCCCAATGCCTGCGCGGCGGCGTTCCTGCTGCGCGCGCAGCTTCGCAATGAAGTGCCGTTCCTGCTGGCCACCTTCGCTGCGGGGCTCGCCGCCAACGCCCTCGTCCAGCTGCCCGATCATATCGCACTGGTGTTCGCACTGGCCAACGTGGTGGAGATCATCGCCGTTCTCGTGCTCACCCGGTGGGTGGTGCGCGGGCAATCGGACATGAACCAGCTGCCAGACCTTGCACGGTTCGTATGGGCGGGCGGGTTGGTCGGTCCGGCGCTTTCCGCGCTGATAACAGTGCCGGTGATGGGCAGCGGCCTAGATGCGATACTTCGCGGGGCGACCAGTTGGTTCCTCACCAACAGCATGGCGATGGTGCTGATCGTGCCGACAGCCTTGTTGTTGTTCGACCGGGTCAAGGGCCGACGGACTGCGACCCCGGCGCATCCAGCGGAAAGCCTCGCCTTGTTGATCGGCGGGATGGTTTGCACATTTCTGGTATTCCGACAGATCTATTATCCGCTGATGTTCCTGATCCAGCCGATCACGCTGATGCACGCATTCCGGCTGGGCAGCCTTGGCAGCGCGCTGCATGTCGGCGCAGTTGCGGTGGTGGCCGGGGCCATGACCTGGGCCGGGCTCGGGCCGATTGCCGCAGCCGGCGGCACCGGGGGCATGACAGAGCTGCATCTGCTGCAGGCTTTCATCGCGGCAAATTTCCTGACCGGCCTGCCAGTGGCCGCGATCCTTGCCGGCCGTGACCGGATGACCGCCGCGCTCGAAGCGGGCAAGCGGCAGATCGATTTGCTTACAGACAATATCACCGATGCGATCCTGCGTTACGATATGGACGGTGTGTGCACCTATGCCTCGCCCTCGGTCAGCGCGGTGATGGGGGTGCCGCCTGAAACCTTTGTCGGCAATCCGGTGACTGCGCGCCTGCACCCCGATGCGCGCGACCGGACGATGCAGGCGCTGGGCCGCCTGCTCGGCGGGATCAGCGAAACCGAACGCGTCACCTATCGCCGGTTTTACGATAGTCCCGATGACACTGCGGTGTTTCTCGAAGCCAACTGCGCGGTGGTGCGCAACCCCCAGACCGGCGCGCGCGAAGGCGTGGTCGTGGCGGCCCGCGATGTCACCGAGCGGGTCGAGCTTGAACTGCTTCTCACCCGCGCGCGCCACCATGCCGAAAATGCGGCGCAGGCCAAATCCGCGTTCCTTGCCAATATGAGCCACGAAATCCGCACCCCGATGAACGGCGTGCTCGGCTTTGCCGAATTGATGTTGCAGGGCGATCTGGCCGATGATCAGCGCCGCTTTGCCGAATTGATCGTGCAATCGGGCCGGTCGATGATGACGCTGCTCAACGACGTGCTCGACCTGTCCAAGATCGAAAGCGGCCAGTTCACGATTGATCGCGCCCCGGTGAACCTGCACGACAGCCTGGCCGAATGCGCGGCGCTGCACCGGCTGGCGGCCGAAAACAAAGGCCTGACGCTCGATTTCGCATGGGCCGCGGACGAGGAACCCGATCAAGGCGGCACAGCGGCGCAGCTGCCCTGGATCATGACCGACGGATTGCGCCTGCGCCAGATCGTGCTCAACCTGATCGGCAATGCGGTGAAGTTCACCGAAACCGGGCACATTCAGATCAATTGCACTGTCACGCCGAACGACGTGCAGGTGATAGTCACCGATAGCGGGATCGGCATCAGCCCGGATCGCCTCGAAGCGATTTTCCACCCCTTCACGCAGGGCGAGGCCGACACTGCGCGGCGCTTTGGCGGCACCGGGCTTGGCCTGTCGATCAGCCGCCATCTTGCCACCCTGCTGGGGGGCCGGATCGAGGTTGAAAGCCGCCCCGGCGAAGGATCGCGTTTCACCCTGATCCTGCCCGCAACACTGGTGCAGCCTCCCACCCGGGACGAGCCGGTCGAACCGGTGAAGCCCGCCGACCTGCCGATCGCCACGCGCATCCTGCTGGTCGAGGATCACGACATCAATCGCCTGCTGATGACCGAAATGCTCGAACGCTGCGGTCAGGATGTCGCGGTTGCGCATGACGGGAACGAAGCCATCGCGATGGTGATCGATTCGATCATGCGTGGGCGGCCCTATGATCTGGTGCTGATGGATGTGCAGATGCCCGATTGCGATGGCTATGCCGCCACCCGCGCGATCCGGGGCGAAGGGATCGGGCCGGGTCTGCTGCCGATCATCGCGCTGACTGCCAATGCCTTCCCCGAAGATATCACCGCCGCGCGGGCTGCGGGGATGCAGGGTCATCTGGCCAAGCCGGTGGCTTTTGCGCAGCTGGCGCGGACATTGCAACGCTGGCTGCCCACCCGGATCGTCGAATCGGGCCAACCGGCCGCCACAACAACCCCGGCGGCGCGCGCATCCTTGCTGGCACGCTCACCGCAACTTATCACGCGCTGGCAGGCGCGGCGGAGCGAAGCCGCAGACGCGGTGCGCGCCGGTCTGACCGATGGCCTATTCACCCAGCCTGCAAGTAACCCCTGCACCCGCCGTGACCAGATTGCCGCGCTGGCGCACAAACTGGCCGGAACCGCCGCGCTGTTCGATGAGCCGGAGCTGGGCCAATGCGCGGCGGCGCTCGAACGCGCGCTTAAACGCGGCGAAGGCGCGGCGCGGTGCGAAGCTTTGGCGCAGGATCTGCTGGCGCTGGCCGATGGAGTGAACAGCGCTGATACCCAGCGGGCGGGCGGCAGCAGCAACTAAGTTCAGAGCCTACGCCCGCTGGCCGGGAATCGCGGTTTGTCTTCGAAGACCGGCCCCTCTGCTGACGCAACTTCTGCAACCGTGCAGCCGCGTAAACAAGCGGGAAATGCAAACGGCGGCACCCATGGGTGCCGCCGCCGCGTTTTCAAAGCCAACCCGGGGGGTCAGAAATCGTAGCTGACGCCAACTTTGATCCGCCAGACCGACGAGCTGATATTGACGTTATTGTCATTGTTGAAGGCATCTTCACCCGCAAAGCCGGAAATGATGTAGCGTCCCTCAGCATCGATCCCGGAGATGTTGGCAATATCCTGCAGACCGGCGAAATTGCGCCGCCGCTGCACGTTCCAGCTGCTGTCCAGCAGGTTGAGGAAGTTGTCGAACGATGCGAACAGCTTGATCTTGTCATCACGACCGAACAGGCGGCCCGGCCCCGGCAGTTCCTGCGACAGCGACAGATCCATATCGTAATACCAGTCGTTGGTGCAGGTATTGCGCGGGATCGAGCTGCCGACGTGCGCCTTGGCGCAGCCCAGGCCATTGGCAAAATCAACCAGATCCTGCACCGCAGCGGCATTGGAAGTCGGCGCGATGTTGGGATCATTCACCCCGGTGGGCAGATAGACCAGTGCGTTGTCATTACCCGATGCGCTGTCGTTGAACACCCCGCCGCCGGTGAAGGTCAGGCTGAAAGGCCGACCCGAGCGTGCGATGAAGGAAACCGACAGGCGGCTGGCCAGATCGCTGAAGAATTCTTCCTTGAACGACAGCCGCGAAGTGATGTTATGACGCGAACCAAAGAACCCGCGCGAGGCATCGGGGTTCTGACGGTCAAACGCCGCCGTCAGGTCGAAATTCGAACCAGCGGTGGAGCTGAACATATTGCGCCGATCCCGCGCATGGGTCCAGGCATAACCGAGGTTGAAATCAACCGAACCGCCTTCGGTAAACAGCCCGCCATTGAACCGCTTGTCCAGAATGAAGGAGGCAATCTGGCTGTTGGTGCTGCCCGCATTGGTCAGCATCAATTCATCATCGCGGCTGGTGGCAAAACACGCCGCAGTGACGCCCGAGAATACCGGCCCGGGATTGAGACCGACCAGTTCGGCGTCGCAATTGTTAGCCAGCGGGTCGATCGCCCGGAAGATTGGGCGGCCGTCAATTGTAAAGCCGTCCAGCCCGCGTGACGGATCAGGCGTTTGCGACAGGTCGACCAGCGTAAAAGGATTGCGCATGTGGCTGTAAATGTAATCGAGCGTCAGATTCCAGCCGCTAAAAAATCCGCTGTCGGCAAAATCGAGACCGGAAGTGAAGCCCAGATTGGCGCGGATCACGCTGGGCAGTTTGATATCCGGGCTAATCGATTGGGTGTCGCCCAAACCCGCAGCCGAACGATTGACCGCCGCATCCACAAAACAGCTGGGCAGGCCGGTAAACTGTCCGCCAACCACCACATCAATCTGCCCTGCGGGACACGGCGCATCCTGCGTTGTGCCGGTGGCAAAGCCGCGGCCATCATTCTGGAAGGCATTGCCGAACCACACCAGCGGATCACCGCCGGAAAACACGCCGACGCCGCCGCGCAGCTGCGCACCGGAAAACACCGCGAAATCATCCATATCGTATGTCAGTGCCAGACGCGGCATCACAATCGGATCTAGCGCGCTGAAACCGGTGTTGTTGCCAAAACCGTAACGGGCGACGAAATTCGGGTTGATCGCGGGCGCGCCGCCATCAAACCAGTCAACCCTGACGCCAATAACAGCATTGAGCTGGTCACTGATTTCCCATTCGTCTTGCGCAAACGCCGAATAGATCGTGCGATTGAAATCGGCCGCCGCATCGACGACATTGCCGGTCGAGGAGAAATTGCCGAACGCCCCTTCGGTCGCCCCGCTGATCACGTTGCCGGGAATGGTATTTGTCAGATTGTTGCCGGTACCGGGGGAAAGCAGCCCGGCTTCCAGATCGGCAATATTGCGGAAAACCAGCGTGCCGGTGGCATTCTGCACGAACAGATTGAACAGCGATGCGCGGTTGTATTCGACACCGACCTTGAACCGGTGCGCCCCGGCTTCCAGCGTGAGGGCAGCGCGGAACTGGTCGACATCGGTCTGCAGATCATTGGCCGAACGCGAATTGCCCGGACCGGCCATCACGGTGCCGTCAATCCCGGTAGGATTGTCGATACCAACGATGATCCGCGGGATGGGATTGTCCGATTGCGCCTCACCGCCACCGATCGGATCCTGCACGTCGCGGACTTCCGAGCGCGAATAGCGGATTTCCGACGACAGATTGTCGGACCATTGCGAGAACAGGCGTCCCGAATAATAGTTCGACTTTGTCCCGCTGATGCGGAAAGTGTTGCGGCCCACCGCCTGCGGGTTGTTGCCGGTGAACAGATCGTCCGGCAGGGTGGAGCCTTCTTCGAGCCGCTGATAGGTCGTTTCCAGACGGTGATCATCGTTGATCTGGAAATCGGCACGGACGAAATAGCGGTTGTTGGTGAAGGGGCGGCTGGTCACCAGATCGCCGGTATCAATACCGTAAACCCGGTTGAGCACTTCGCGCACTTCGTTGAACTGATCGACCGTGATGCCAACCTGTTCGTTGGGGAAACCGCCGCCAACCGGGCCATTATCCTGCGACTGGCCGGCTTCCTGATGTTCATAGGCACCAAACAGGAACAGCCGGTCCTTGATCACCGGGCCGCCGAGGTAAACACCCCAGCGCTTGTCCGCTTCGATCGGGGCGACATTGCGAACTGTGCCGTCAGCAACGATCTTGTTGCCGCGCAGTCCATTATCCGAATATTCGAAGAACCCGCCGAAATGGTAATCATTGCTGCCTGATTTGGTCACGACATTGATCGCGCAACCGGTGAAGTTGGCATAATCGACATCGAACGGCGCGAATTGCACCTGCGTTTCGCGAACGGCATCGAACGGGATCGGGGTCGAGCTGCGCGAGCTGAAACCGGTATCGTTAAGCCCGAAAATGTCGCCCTGGCTGATCCCGTCAACCGTAAAGGCATTGCCGCGATCATTGCCGCCGAGGCAACTGATCCGGTCTGCGCCCGAACCGCCATCGTCGCGGTCCAGGCTGACGCGCGGATCGAACCGGATGATGTCGCGAATGTCGCGGTTGAAGCTGGGTGAGTTTTCAAGAACTTCTTGTGAAAATGCCGAGCCTGGCCCAACCGCCAGCTGGGTCACCGTGGCCCGTGAGCCAGTGACCAGAATGGTGCCCGAACCCGCCGCAAGCGAGAAGCTGACCCCGGTTGCGCCCTGCAGCGAGGTCGTGATGTCGGAAATCGTCTGACCTTCAAAACCATCGGCATCGGCGGTAACCGAGTAGGGCCCGCCAACAACCAGATTGGCTGCCGAGAACCTGCCATCCGCCCCGGTTACCGTCGTCCGCGAGGCACCCGTGCGCGTATCGGTAACAACGACCGTCGCCCCGGAAATCGGTGCGCCGCTGTCATCTTTGACCGTTCCCTGAATGCTGGACGTGATCTGCTGCGCGAACGCAGGCGTGGCAATCGTGGTGGTCGCAGCAAGGCTGACAATGCTGGCCGCAAGGAGGTATTTAAGCTTCATGTGTGGAGCCCCTGAGCAATGAAGAGTTGTAGTAACGCGGCCCGCTTAGGCCCGAACGCTTGCGGCAAAGCGACTGTTCTGTGACAGTTTGATGAAAAACTCTGCCCTGATGCGCCGTTTCCTTAAAGCGCGCATTTCCGAACGCCAGAAGACTCTCGGAAACGCGCCATATCCGCGCGCAGGTGTTGCATCGCCGCAACGCCCGGCGATTATTTCCTGATACGTGATTTTAGGCGGTTACCGGCGCAAATCAGGCGAGATTGATCTCACGCAGGCGCTGCATCAGATAATCGTGCGCGGTGATCGGTGCCGGCGGCGGAGTCGCGGCATCTGCATCAATGCATTCGGGCAGCGGTTCAATCAGGAAATCGGGCCGGAAATGCAGGAAAAACGGCATAGAGAACCGCGCCCGCCGTGCCGCTTCGCCGCGCGGATTGACCACCCGGTGCGTGGTTGAACGCAGCCGCCCGTTGGTCTGGCGTTCCAGCATATCGCCGACATTGATCACCAGCGCGCCTGGCGGCACATCAACCGCGTGCCATTCGCCCTGACGGGTGAGCAGTTCGAGCCCGGCTTCCTCGGCCCCCAGCAGCAGCGTGATGGTGTTGATATCTTCGTGCCCGGCAGCGCGAATCGCGCCTTCGGGCGCGCCTTCGCCCAGCGGCGGGTAATGCAGCAGCCGCATCACCGAATTGCCGTCTTCAATGCTGTCCGCAAAGAAATCGCGCGGACGACCCAGATGCAGCGCAATCGCTTCGAGCACGCGCGCACCGGCCACTTCGAACGCGGCGAACAGCGCGCTCATGGTTTCGCGGAAGCCTTCGACCTCGTCCGGCCAGACATTGGGGGCCATGAATTCGGCCAGCGGATGCCCCGGCGGCAGGCTGCGGCCGACGTGCCAGAACTCCTTCAGGTCGAACACCTCGGCGTCCTTGGCCTTTTCGGTGCCGAACGGGGTGTACCCGCGCGCGCCGCCGCCGCCATCGATCTTGTAGGCGCGCTTGACCGGGTCGGGCAGCGCGAAGAACGCCTTTGACACCGCTTCGGCCTGATCGATCAGGTCTTGCGGGATGCCGTGATCGCGCACCACGGCAAAGCCATATTCGCCAAAACTGCGGCCCAGTTCATCGGCGATGGTATCGAGCGGCTGGGCGAGCGAGACTGAAGCAATGTTGATCATGACAGCCGCCTTACACCCGCGCCCACGCCGCTGCCAAGAGGGGCAGAGGAGTCAAATTACAGCGGCAAAAACAGTCCCGCTAGCGCCGCGCTCATCAGATTGGCGAGGCTGCCTGCCGCGAGCGCTTTCAGCCCCAGCCGCGCGATCACCGGGCGTTGGTTCGGAGCCAGCCCGCCGGTCACCGCCATCTGGATCGCGATCGAGGAGAAATTGGCAAAACCGCACAGCGCAAAGGTGATGATCGCCCGGCTGCGCGCGGTCAATTCACCCGCCTGCATCGCGCCCAGATCGATGAAGGCGACAAATTCATTGAGCACGATCTTGGTGCCGAACAATCCCCCGGCAATCTGCGCCTGATCCCAATCCGAAATGCCGATCAGGAACATCACCGGCGCGAACAGATAGCCCAGCAGTTTCTGGAAACTGATATTCGCCAGCCATTCGGCGGTAGCAGGCGCAAACGGCGCGCCGATCTGATCGGCAAAGCCCACCATGCCGCCGCCGATCCCGGCCAGCGCCCCGTTCGCCAGCGCCACCAGCGCGACAAACACCATCACCATCGCGCCGACTGCTACTGCCAGTTTTACCCCGGTCTGGGTGCCTTGCGCGGCGGCTTCGATAATGTTGGCGGGGCGGTGGCCTTCTTCAAAGGTTTCGGCAGCCATCACTTCGTCGGACTTGCCGCTTTCGACCATCGCCGCAGGTCCAACCGAGCTGATCCGAGCCTGCGGAAGTTCGACCGCGTGCCCGTTTTCGTCATACATCACCACGCGGGTCGCTTCGGCCAGCGAACCGGCTTTGCCGCGCGCGAGCGCCACGGCTGTCTGGCCGACGGCGTTGTTATGTTCGGGAGCCGTTGCCGCCGGATCATCGGGCATGATGATCTTGGCCATCAGGATCCCGCCCGGTGCCGACATGAACGCCGCCGCCAGCAGGAACGGCACCGCAGTTTCACCGATGAAGCTGGCATAGGCGGCCAGAATCGTGCCCGCGACACCCGCCATCCCCACGGTCATCAAGGTAAAAAGCGCAGGCGCGGGCAGCGCGGCAAGATAGGGGCGCACCACCAGCGGGCTTTCCGATTGGCCGACAAAGATGTTGGCGGCAGAGCCGAGCGCTTCGACCCGGCTGATCCCGGTGATCCAGCCAATCGCTCCGCCCACCCAGCGCACCAGCCGCTGCATGATGCCAAGGTGGTAGAGGATCGAAACAATCGCCGCGAAAAACACGATCACCGGCAGCGCGGCGATCACAAAGGTATTGGCGAACGGGTTGTTTTCCATCGGCCCGAACACCGATGTGATGCCGACCTTGGAAAAATCGAGCAACGCGATCACGCCGCTGGAAAGCCCGCCGATGATCGCCACGCCCACATCGGTGCGCAGCACGATCAGCGCGGTGAACGCCTGCAAGGCAAACGCCGCGCCAACCACGCGCAGGTTGATCCTGCGCCGCCCTGATGACAGCGCAAAGGCAATACCCAGAATGGCGATGACCCCGGCAAGGCTCAGAAGGATCGGCGTGATACTCTCGTTCACGGTAGCAACGTGCCCCTTGCAATGTCTGAAAATAGTTAAGTGACGTGATCCCTGTTGCCCGCCGGTTGGCCCCCGCAGGCAATCATGCGGGCGTGGCAGTTTGCGACGCCAGTTGCAAGCCGGATGACAGCGCGCAGCGCGGTGGCTGGGCTGCGACCGGTGACAGGCGCGCACGTGCCGCTTTTCTTTTGCGCGCGCGCTGGCTAGCAATCACGCGATGAACGATACTCCATCCGCAGCGCAAGCCGCTGTTCCGTCGGCGCCAGCCAACCCCCTTGCAAACATGCCGCTGGGCCTGTTCGTTTTCACGCTGTTATATGGCGGGATGACGGTGCTGGCGGGCGTGCTGGCATTCAAGCAAGTGCAATTGTGGCCGACCGATCTGGCGGTTGAAAGCGGGATTTTCGCGTTCCTGCTGCTGGTGGTGATATCCAGCACGATGGCGCAATTATACGGACGCCAGTTTGCGCAGCGGATCGTGTGGTGGGGTTTTCTGCCGCTGTTGATTGCATCGCTGCTGATGCAACTGGTGCTGGGCCTGCCCGCTTCAACCGAGATGGTCGCGGGCCGCGCCGATGATCTGGCCGCGTTTGAACGGGTGCATTCAACCGTATGGCGCGTGTGGGCGGCTGGGCCGGCGGCCTATATCACCTCGCTGCTGCTCAATATCTGGATCTTTGACCGGTTGAGAGGCCGCAACAGTGGCGGCACGATTGATCTGATGGTGCGCGGCGCAATCGCATCGGCACTGTCGCAAGCGGTAGATTCGGTGATCTTCATCACGCTGGCGTTTTACGGGCTGTTCCCGATCACCAACCTGTTGATCGGACAGGTGATCGCCAAGGTGGTGCTGAGCCTGGTGCTGGTGCCGTTCCTGATCACCGGCGGGGTGAAGGCAGCGAAATGGCTGGATGGGCGGGGTGCAAAACCGGGGGCTTGAGCCTGCGCTGATTCGCGGTAATCTGATTTCCGGGAATCAGGGAGGGTTCAGCATGAAAACCGGAATGATTATAATCGTCGCAGGCACCATTGCGCTCGCAGGCTGCGCGCCGGTCGGTGGGCCGGGGGTGAGCAGCTATTATGATTGCGGTGACGGCATCCGGCTCAAGGTTGATAGTCTTTCGGGCGACCGCGTGATGGTGCAGATGAACAATGACAAGCCCGTCACGCTCCCCGCCGACAAATCCGCATCAGGCGCAAAATACATGAGCGCGACGCACCAGTTCTGGAGCAAGGGCGACGAAGCCACGTGGACAGTGGGCCGCATGGTGCCGATGACCTGCCGGAAAGTGGCGGTGCCAAGGGGCGTTTGAGCAAGCTTCGCATTCTTGACGATGCGAAATCGGTCGCACAGCAACCGCATTGGCGACCGGCCTCAAGCAGCGAAGCGGTAGGCCAACAAGGACGCCCTCCTCATATCCGTGTAATCGAGTGCGATCCGCACCCGCGCGTCGGGAGGGATCATCGCAAAGCCTTTAGGGCGGCGGCGCCCCTAAACCTTTAGGGCGGCGGCGCCCCTAAATACGTCTCCAGCGAAAATACCAGACCTCGTGCCCGTACACGGTGCGGGCCTTGTGCTCATACCGCGTTTCGGGCCAGCCTGACGGGCGCACCTGCCAATCGGATGGCTTTTCCACCACCCATTCGAACAGATCGGTGTGGCGCTGCATTACCATCAGCGCGTGGCGCAGATAGACCGCGTGATCGGTGCCGAACCGGAATTCGCCGCCGGGCTTCATCTTCTGCGCGATCAGCTTGACCGGCCCGTCATTCATCATCCGCCGCTTGGCATGGCGCGCCTTGGGCCAGGGATCGGGGTGGAGCAGATAGACCATGCTCAGCGCCCCATCGGGCACCCGCGCCAGCACATCGAGCGCATCGCCCAGATGCAGGCGGATGTTCGGGAGCTGCTGATCGGCAATATGGGTCAGCGCCTGCGCCACGCCGTTGACGAAGGGTTCGGCCCCAATGAAGCCGTGATCGGGCAGCAGGTCAGCCCGATAGGCAAGATGCTCCCCCCCGCCAAAGCCGATCTCGAAATGCAGCGGGCGCTGGTCGCCGAACAGGATTTCCGATGTCACGGGGCCTTCGGCAGGCACGGCAATTTGCGGCAGCAGGTTGTCGACCAAGCCCTGCTGCTTCGAGCGCAGTTTCTTCCCGACGCTGCGACCATAAAGCCGCGCAATGGTGGTGGGATCGCCTTCTTTGAACGCTGTCATGGCGCGCCCATAGAAAAACGCCCGAGGTGTTACCACCCCGGACGCAAATTCAAATCACTTCGATAATGCCGACGGCCCAAAGGGCCGCAAGGCCGACCGACCGCCCGCAGCTGCTCGATCCTGAAAGGATCGAAACGCAGCGAGGACGCTCGCCCGGAGGGCGAGCGAAACACAATTTACGCCGCTTCGACCACCTGTTCATCATCGCGCAGCACATAACCGCGGCCCCACACCGTCTCGATGTAGTTTTCGCCGCCGCAGGCCAGCGAGAGCTTCTTGCGCAGCTTGCAGATGAACACGTCGATGATCTTGAGTTCGGGTTCGTCCATCCCGCCATAGAGGTGGTTGAGGAACATTTCCTTGGTCAGCGTGGTGCCCTTGCGAAGCGAGAGCAGTTCCAGCATCGCATATTCCTTGCCGGTCAGGTGAACGCGCGCACCATCGACCTCGACCGTCTTGGCATCAAGGTTCACGGCGAGCTTGCCGGTGCGGATGACCGACTGCGAGTGGCCCTTCGAACGGCGCACCACAGCATAGATGCGGGCGACCAGTTCTTCGCGGTGGAACGGCTTGGTCACGTAATCATCCGCGCCGAAACCGAAGCTGCGGATCTTGGAATCCATTTCCGAAATGCCCGACAGGATCAGCACCGGGGTCTGCACCTTGGCGACGCGCAGCTTCTTCAACACGTCATACCCGTGCATGTCGGGCAGGTTCAGGTCGAGCAGGATGATGTCGTAATCATACAGCTTGCCCAGATCGAGGCCCTCTTCGCCGAGGTCGGTCGAATAGACATTGAAACCCTCGGTGGTGAGCATCAGCTCAATCGCCTTGGCGGTAGTCGGTTCGTCTTCGATCAGCAGCACACGCATCGCTGGTCCCCTGTTTGCCTTTGGTAACCCCTGCTTAGGAGAGGTTGCCGCCTGTTAACCACGACACTTGTCACCAAAAAAGGTTAATAAGAGGTTTAAGACGTTAACGTTTTGAAGTGAGTCTTTCGAGTCACAGTGGCGGACGGTCGATTTGAGGGCGGACGTGTGTGGATGCCCCCAGTTTTGCACGGCGATTTTGTGTCGGCTGTGACGGCTTGGCGCTTTTATCGCTCGTGTGTCAGGCCTCTTGCTGTGGCCTGCTTTTGCCACGGGACGGTATGCAGTGCGAAGAACGAGTTCCACATCGGTTCAAAGAGCTTTGATGCTCGCGCCCCGGGACTGGTTTGCTCGTCCTGAACATTGAAGTCCTTGCCGCATAATCGTCAGTCGATCTCCTTGCCGAGGCTTGTCGCCCCTATGCAAGCGCAATACGTGGTGCACTGCCCTTGCCCGCCTGAAGCGCAACAATCATTCAGCCGCGTGCGCAAAAGATTCACGGCTGGATTCGAAAGATTCAATCACCATATTTTTCTTCACAGATTCGATTTGGGGCTTGCGCGGTTCGCGACTCAAGCTTGCTCCACGCGTCGCGGGTCTGAATCACCCCGACAATTGGTCGATATGGTAATTTAGAGGTTAATCTGTCGTTGACGTGAGTCGCGCACTGATTCATCATCTAGTGGTTCGGCGCAAATCGAACCCCCAAGCCTTGGTGAATCACCCGCCGCTCGGATCAGAGCACTGGAGAAAGGATTCGCCCCGGCCCGAGGAACCGATACGCGCCGCGAACCGATCAGCAGGTGCAGCAACAGGCGTCTTTCGGAGACCTCCTGTTGGCAAGTCTGTGGATCAACCGGTATAGAACAGAATTGGAACATAGCCCTTGCGGGGGTTGCCGATTCGGGGGCAAAGTGGGGCAGCAGATGGATTTCAAGGTGAGCGATAACGTGCCGGGTGATGTGGTGAACGAATTGGATGCAGGCACGCCTGCCGAGGCACAAGCGGGGGCCGGGATGTCCGCAGGGGATGAAAAAGCTGTGACCATGAACAAGGCGGATGCCGGATCGGAAGAACTCATCGCCGCCAAGGCTGGCGAAGCGCTGGCCGGCGCGCTTGCGCAAGCTGAGGCCGAAGCGGGGAAGGGTGCTACCGACAGCAAGAAGGTCAACGCCCGCCGCTTTACCGTCGTCACCGATGCCTCACGCGATGCCCTGCTGACTGATTTCGGTAAGGACACGCTGACCGATCGCTATCTGCTGCCCGGAGAAAATTACCAGGACCTGTTCGCCCGCGTAGCCGATGCCTATGCCGATGATCAGGCCCACGCCCAGCGGTTGTATGACTACATTTCAAAACTGTGGTTCATGCCCGCGACCCCGGTGCTGTCGAACGGCGGCACCCACCGCGGCTTGCCGATTTCGTGCTATCTCAATTCGGTGTCCGACAGCCTTGAAGGGATCGTCAACACTTGGAATGAAAACGTCTGGCTGGCCAGCAAGGGCGGCGGGATCGGCACCTATTGGGGCAATGTCCGCGGGATTGGCGAACCGGTCGGCCTCAACGGCAAGACCAGCGGGATCATTCCGTTTGTGCGCGTGATGGACAGCCTGACCCTGGCGATTTCACAAGGCTCGCTCCGGCGCGGGTCGGCGGCGTGTTACCTCGACGTCAGCCACCCTGAGATCGAAGAGTTCCTCGAAATCCGCAAGCCTTCGGGCGATTTCAACCGTAAGGCGTTGAACCTGCACCACGGCGTGCTGCTGACCGATGCATTCATGGAAGCGGTGCGCGACGGGGCGGAGTTTGACCTCAAATCGCCCAAGACCGGCGAAGTGCGTGCCACCGTGGATGCGCGCTCGCTGTTCCAGAAACTGGTCGAAACGCGGCTCGCCACCGGTGAGCCTTACATCGTGTTCAACGACACGGTGAACCGCATGATGCCCAAGCATCACCGCGATCTGGGACTGAAGGTCTCGACCTCGAACCTGTGCTCGGAAATCACTCTGCCGACCGGGATCGATCACCTCGGCAATGACCGCACAGCGGTGTGCTGCCTGTCGTCATTGAACCTGGAAACCTGGGACGAATGGAACAGCGACAAGCAGTTCATCGAAGACGTGATGCGCTTCCTCGACAACGTGCTGCAGGATTACATCGACCGTGCGCCCGACGAAATGGCGCGGGCGAAATATTCCGCCGCGCGCGAACGCTCGGTCGGCCTCGGTGTGATGGGCTTCCACTCGTTCCTGCAGCAAAAGGGCATCGGCTTTGAAAGCGCGATGGCCAAGGCGCTGAACCTGCAGATGTTCAAGCATATCCACGCCAAGGCGTCGGAAGCTTCGATGCTGCTGGCGCAGGAACGCGGGCCGTGTCCCGATGCCGCCGACATGGGCGCGATGGAGCGGTTCAGCTGCAAGATGGCAATCGCGCCGACCGCGTCGATCAGCATCATCTGCGGCGGGACGAGCGCCTGTATCGAACCGATCCCGGCCAATATCTACACCCACAAGACGCTGTCGGGCAGTTTCATCGTCAAGAACCCCTATCTGGAAAAGCTGCTCGACAAGAAGTCGAAGAACTCCACCAATGTCTGGAACTCGATCCTCGAACGTGGCGGCAGCGTGCAGCACCTCGATTTCCTCTCGGCAGAGGAAAAGGCGGTCTACAAGACCAGCTTTGAAATCGACCAGCGCTGGCTGCTCGAATTCGCGGCTGACCGGACGCCCTATATCGATCAGGCGCAGTCGCTGAACCTGTTCATCCCGGCCGATGTCGACAAGTGGGATCTGATGATGCTGCACTTCCAGGCGTGGGAACGCGGGATCAAATCGCTGTATTACCTGCGCTCCAAAAGCGTGCAGCGCGCCGGTTTCGTCGGCGGGGTGGAGGCGGATAACACCACCGAACTCGCCCGCATCGAACTCGCCGCCGCCGACGGCCCGACCGATTACGAAGAATGCTTAAGCTGCCAATAGGCGCGCCCGAATCCGCCGCCTCGCGCGGCCCATTATCTGATATACTGATTTCCCTAGCCGGAGGTTCCGCCATGTCGCTGCTCGAAGCCCGCTCCACCTACAAGCCGTTCGAATACCCCTGGGCCTATGATTTCTGGAAGCGCCAGCAACAGATCCACTGGATGCCCGAAGAAGTGCCGCTGGGCGAGGATTGCCGCGACTGGGCGCAGAAGATCACCGAGAACGAACGCAACCTGCTCACCCAGATTTTCCGCTTCTTCACCCAGGCCGATGTCGAGGTGCAGAACTGCTATCACGAAAACTACGGCCGGGTGTTCAAGCCGACCGAGATCAAGATGATGCTGGCGGCGTTTTCCAACATGGAAACGGTGCACATCGCGGCCTATTCGCACCTGCTCGACACCATCGGGATGCCCGAAAGCGAATACAGCGCCTTCCTCGAATATGAGGAAATGAAGGACAAGCACGATTTCCTCCAGCAGTTCGGCGTCGATTCCGATGCCGATATCGCCCGCACGCTGGCGGTGTTCGGCGGGTTCACCGAAGGGCTGCAACTGTTCGCATCCTTCGCGATGCTGATGAACTTCCCGCGCTTCAACAAGATGAAGGGCATGGGGCAGATCGTCAGCTGGTCGGTGCGTGATGAAAGCCTGCACTGCGAAGGCATCATCAAGCTGTTCCACACCTTCTGCGAAGAACGCCAGTGCCTGACCAAAGCGGTCAAGGAAGACCTGATCGACATCTGCCAGAAAACCGTGCGGCTGGAAGACAACTTCATCGACCTCGCGTTCGAAATGGGCCCGATCAACGGGATGAGCGCCAAGGAAATCAAACGCTACATCCGCTACATCGCCGATTGGCGCCTGAAGCAGTTGGGCCTGCAGGAGATCTACATGATCGAGGAACACCCGCTGCCGTGGCTCGCCCCGTTGCTGAACGGGGTGGAACACGCCAACTTCTTTGAGCAGCGCGCAACGGAGTATTCGAAGGGCGCCACAAGGGGCGATTGGAACACCGTGTGGTCGTCGTTTGACAAGCGCCAGAAGGCCAAGGCGGTGAACGAGGACGGGGTCGAGGAGGCCGAGGCCGGGCTGTTTGGGGCTGAGGCTGCGGAGTAGCAACAGGAGCAGGATTTATGGTTTCGGTTTTCCGGCTCCCCGCGAGCCTAAAGCAGGATGAGGCGCAAGGCCAACTCGGTTTGGAAGAACTCGACGGTACTCGCCTCTCCCCCGCGTCTTCCCGGGCTTGACCTGGGATCCCGCTTCTTCATTCAACGCCGCATAAGCCAGCGGGACCCCGGATCACGTCCGGGGAGACGTGTGTGTGTGGGGGGGGGGCTGACCCTCCCCTCCTCGTCACCCCGGCGAAGGCCGGGGCCCAGCTTCTTTTCGCTACCCCCGCCGCGCCGCTCTGGGTCCCGGCCTTCGCCGGGATGACGGTGGCGCGGGGCATGGCTCGCGGGTTGCCGGCGCTGTGCTCTACCCATTTGAAAGCAACTTTTTATCAAGCCCTTGGGCGCTATGCCTGCGCTATGGATTGGCTTGCTCCCGCACTCGACACCGCTTTGCGCCCCGAAAACATCGTCACCGCGATCATCGTGATGAATTTCCTTGCGTTCGCCGCCTTCGGGATCGACAAGTCGCGGGCCGAGCGCGGGGCGTGGCGCATTTCGGAGGGGACGCTGTTGCAACTGGCCTTCCTCGGCGGCACGCTGGGCGCCTATGCCGGACGCGCGATGTTCCGGCACAAGACGCGCAAGCAACCCTTCAGCGGCCAACTCCACACCATCGCTGTCTTGCAGCTATGCGCGGCAGCGGGGCTGATCGGGTATTACCACTACGGGGAGGAACTGGCGCTACTCCTCCTCTAATTCCTGACCTCAAACCCGCCGTGGCCGCGCCGCCGCTTCCGCATCCGGATCGCGCAGGCATGAGTCGAGGCGTTCACGAGTCCTTGAAATCGGGTCACAACCGCGCGCATTACCCGCCGTCAAGCGATTATGTCACCTTTGCACGCTGGCTGAATTCCTCGCGCTGCCACTCGGTGCTCTCCAGCACTTCTGCAAGGTGCCGCGCTGCTTTGGCCATGTCGGCAAAGCGCAGGTAGGCTGGCGCAAAGCCAAGCCGCAAGACGTCGGGATCGCGGAAGTCGCCGATCACGCCGCGCGCGATCAATGCCTGACAGATCGCATAGGCATGGGGGGTGCGAAATGAAAGCTGGCTGCCGCGCGCGCCGCTATCGGTCGGGCTGACACAATCAAGTTCTACACCGCGTGCGCTCAGGCATTCACCGAAAAACTCAGACAGCGCGCGTGATTTTTC
>JAHJSJ010000055.1 GCA_018830415.1 Alphaproteobacteria bacterium
GTCGTCTTCGCATCCGCGATCGTCTTCGATGTGAAGGTCGAATAGTAGTCGTTCTGGAGGAGTTGTAATGTGATTGTATCGGACCACACCATGCTCGCCGCCGTTTCGTCGCTGAACTGTTCGTTCTTCTGGCAGCCGAGCACCTCATAGAAGCGCACCGACGCGGCGAGGTCTTTCACCGGCAGATTGACAAAAATCATCTTGGCCATAACATTTCTCCGTTGGTTGTATGTTGAGGACGAACGAACATCAGCCGTCCAGAAAAGTAAACGTACTTTCTTGTCGCCAACGCGAATCGCGTTATCCAAACCATGCGACTGCCCGTCCGCTTCATCGCCGACAAGTCTTGCAATCACCAACGAAAGCTGTAAGGGGCCGCGCTTCGCATGGGAACCGCCCGGCGATGTATCGAAGAAAGCCGGAGGGGCCCCGTTCAGTCGGAACGGATCAGCCAGCGATCGGCAGGGAAGTGAAAGGACGCGAGATGGCTCTTTACGAGCACGTCTTTCTCGCACGTCAGGATCTGAGCCAGGCTCAGGTTGACGCGCTGGCAGCGCAAGCTACCGAAATCATCGAAGCCAACAACGGCAAGGTCACCAAGACCGAAACCTGGGGCCTCAAATCGCTCGCCTACAAGATCGAGCGTAACCGCAAGGCGCATTTCGTGCTGCTCAACATCGATGCCCCCGGCTCGGTCGTTGCAGAGCTTGAACGCCAGACCCGTATCAACGAAGACATCATCCGCTACATGACCATCCGCGTGGACACCCACGAGGAAGGCCCCTCGGTAATGATGCGCAAGAACGACCGCGAGCGTAAGCGCCGCGAAACCCGTGAGGAGCGCGACTGATGGCCCGCCCGTTTTTCCGCCGCCGCAAATCCTGCCCGTTCGCGGCCAAGGATGCCCCCCAGATCGATTACAAGGACGTGCGCCTGCTTCAGGGCTTCATGTCCGAACGTGGCAAGATCGTGCCTTCGCGCATTACCGCCGTTTCCGCCAAGAAGCAGCGCGAGCTCGCCCAGGCGATCAAGCGCGCGCGCCAGATCGGCCTGCTTCCCTTCATCGTGAAGTAAGAGGAGAAAGAACATGGATATCATTCTCCTCGAACGTATCGAGAAGCTCGGTTCGATCGGTGATGTTGTCACCGTGAAGGATGGTTACGCTCGCAACTTCCTGCTCCCGCAGAAAAAAGCGCTGCGTGCCAACGACGCCAACCGCAAGGTGTTCGAGGCCAACCGTGATCGGCTTGAAACCGAAAACGCCGAACGTCGCACCAGTGCTGAAAAGCAGGGTGAAGCCGTGGCAGGCGCAGAAGTGGTGCTGATCCGCGCCGCATCGAACGCCGGCCAGCTCTATGGCTCGGTCAGCGTGCGCGACATCGTTGCCGGCCTTGCCGATCAGGGTCACACCGTTGACAAGCGCATGGTCATCCTTGGCGCGCCGATCAAGAATATCGGCATGTACAATGTCACCGTTGCCCTTCATCCCGAAGTGCGCGTGACGGTGAAGGCCAATGTTGCGCGGTCGGACGACGAAGCCAAGCTGCAGAGCGAAGGCGTGGACGTTCTGGCGCAGATGTTCGAAGACGAACAGCGCGAGATCGAAGAACAGGCCGATGCCACCCGCATCGACACCAGCCTTGAACCGGGTGAAATCCCGCCCGAATTGCTGGAAGAACGTGACGGCGACGACGCCTGATTGCTGGCGGCCTCAGGGCCACCACACATCACACTACAGCATCACAAAGGCGCGGGGATCGGATTGATCCTCGCGCCCTTTTTGTAAACGGGGTTGGTCCGCGTCCAGCCTGACTTTGAACTTTCCCTTCAAGGAGCTATGCTGCTGCCATGATCGATATTCCCAGCATTCTCGCCCAGCTGCAGCAGCATTACAACGAAGCCGTGCGCACCTTGCGCGACGATGTGATCGCCTTTGGGCGGGCAGGCACCATTCCGCCGCAGCGCAAGCGTGAGGATGGCAGCTATTCCTATCCGCAGATCACCTTGCGCTATGCCGGAATTGGCGCCCCGATTGATCGCAGCCGGGCGTTTGGGCGGCTCGAAATGCCGGGCACCTACGCGACCACCATCACCCGGCCCGATTTGTTCGCCGGATACCTCACCGAACAGCTCCAACTGATCGCCAGCGAATACGAAATCGAAGTTTCGGTGGGCCGTTCGCGGCAGGAAATCCCATTCCCCTACGTGCTTGATGGCGAGGCGGGTGCGGCTATGGTCGGCATTTCCGCGCAGGACATTGCGAAACACTTTCCTTCGACTGACCTTGCGTTGATCGGCGACGAGCTTGCCGACGGGATCGAGCTTGACGACGCGCGCGACATGCCGTTGTCGCTGTTCGATGGCCTGCGGACAGATTACTCGCTCGCACGGCTCAAGCATTATACCGGCAGCGAAGTCAGCGATTTTCAGGACTTTATCCTGTTCACCAACTATCACCGCTATGTCGATGAATTCGTGAACTGGGGCGCGCAGCAGATCGGCACGGATGGCTATGTCGCGCTGACCGGGGCAGCCGGGCTCGATATCCGCGAACCCACCGCGAACGCTCAGGATCAGCTGAACGATACCGCGTGGCGCCGCCACCAGATGCCCGCCTATCACCTGATCCGTGAGGATGGGCGCGGGATTACGCTGGTCAATATCGGCGTCGGCCCATCCAACGCCAAGACGATCTGCGATCACCTCGCGGTGCTGCGTCCGCATGCGTGGCTGATGATTGGCCACTGCGGGGGCTTGCGCTCCACCCAGAAGATCGGCGATTTCGTGCTCGCCCACGCCTATTTGCGCGATGATCACGTGCTCGATTCGGTGCTGCCGCCCGAAATCCCGATCCCGCCGATTGCCGAAGTGCAGCAGGCCTTGGCCGGGGCGGCAGAGGCGGTTTCGGGCACGCAGGGGGCCAATCTCAAACAACGGCTGCGCACTGGCACGGTGGTCACGACCGATGATCGCAACTGGGAACTGCTCTATTCCAGCAGCGCAAAACGCTTTTCGCAAAGCCGCGCGATCGCCATCGAAATGGAAAGCGCCACCATCGCCGCGCAGGGTTATCGGTTCCGGGTGCCCTACGGCACGCTGCTATGCGTCAGCGACAAGCCGCTGCACGGCGAAATCAAGCTGCCGGGGCAGGCCAACCAGTTCTACGAAGAAGCCATCGCCGCGCACCTGCAAATGGGCATCGTGGCGTGCAAACGCCTGCGCGACGAAGGCGACCGGTTGCATTCACGCAAATTGCGGGCGTTCAACGAGCCGCCGTTTAGGTGAGTATGGTCAGGCGGCCGCCGTCGCCTCCAGCTCGATCATAATCGCGGGGTCATACAACCGCGCCACTCCTAATAGCGTACAGGCAATCTGCGCGCCTGCCTCTATGTGCAACGCAGTCGTCTGCTCCGCAGTCGCCATGAAGGCATCGACATCGGTGGTGTAGATATTCATCCGCACAAGATTGGCCGGAGTCATACCCGCCGCGTCAAGCGCGTCCACGAGGCAGGCCCACGCTGCCTTGTATTGCGCCACGATATCGCCCGGATGCAGCGCCGCGCCGTCCGCGTCCGAAGCGGTCTGCCCGGAGAAATAGACCGTGCGGCTGACCCCGCTGACCTCTACCGCATGGTTCAATCCAAAGTGCTGAAGCCACGGCGTCGGATTGTGAGTTTTGATCTGCATTCTTCTGTCCCTCCCCGTCAAATATCATGCCAGACCTAACCCGTCCCCTTGGTCTTGGTCTGTCCATCCTTGGCATTGGCCGCGATGAAATCCACGATCATCCCGGCGATATCCTTGCCGGTCGCGCTTTCGATGCCCTCCAGACCGGGCGACGAGTTCACCTCCATGATGACGGGGCCGTGATTGCTGCGCAGCATGTCCACCCCGCAGACGTTCAGCCCCATGCGCTTGGCCGCGCGCACTGCGGTTGAGCGTTCTTCGGGGGTGATCTTGATCACGTCCGCGCTGCCGCCGCGGTGCAGGTTCGATCGGAAATCATCCGCCGCGCCGGTGCGCTTCATCGCGGCGACCACCTTGCCCCCCACCACCAGCGCGCGGATATCGGTGCCGCCGGCCTCCTTGATAAACTCCTGCACCAGAATGTTGACGTTGGCCCCGCGAAACGCCTCGATCACGGACTTCGCGCTGCTCATCGTTTCGGCCAGCACCACGCCGATGCCTTGGGTGCCTTCGATCAGCTTGATCACCACCGGCGGGCCTTTGACGGCCTTGATGATCTCTTCGGCCTGCTTAGGATCATTGGCATAAGCGGTCAGCGGCAGGCCAAGGCCGTGCTTGGCAAGGATCTGCAAGCTGCGCAGCTTGTCGCGGCTGCGGCCAATCGCCACGCTTTCGTTCAAAGACCAGCTTCCGCGCATTTCGAACTGGCGCAGAATCGCGAGGCCATAATTGGTGATTGATGCGCCAATGCGCGGGATCACCGCGTCATAGGCATCGACCGGCGCGCCGTTGTAATACACCTCGGGCCGGTGGCTGGCGATGTGCACGGTGCAGCGCAGCGTGTTGAGGGTGTCGAACGTGTGCCCGCGCGCCTCAGCCGCCTCTTTCAGGCGCCGGTGCGAATAGAGATTGGCATTGCGCGCCAGCATCGCGATTTTCATGAGATACCTTTCAGTTCCGGCAATCTACCGGAGGCCCAGCCCCTTATCCCCAATTGTCGGTGATTGCAGCCACGAATGTCCGCTATCAACCACCATCCTTCGTCGTAGTGCGGTGCGCCCGATCAGCATCGGGAATTGCATCTGGGAACGATCCGTCAGGCTGATTTCCGCCCGAAAAGTGAGATTACCGATGGTCAGCGGCGTCTTGATGACAAACCGTTCCTGTCGTTCGCCATTGGAGCTGGTGATGCCGCGAATATCGACGTGCACCGCCTCGCAATGGTGGCGCACGCCGTCCCAATCAACCGCGAACCGGACGAAGCGTTCACCGTCACGCAAAAAATCGTCGATCACGATGGCCTGCAGCGACGAAGTGCGCGCGCCGGTATCGATCTTGGCCGGAATATCGTTCAGCCCAAGTTCGGGCAGGCTGACAAGCTCGCGCCAACCCACCACCTGCAATGTGTGAAGGCCGTTCAAGGCAGGATCGCCATCCCGTCCCCGCCCTCGCCCACCTTCAGGCGGCGCAGCACGGTGCCGCTGGCGTAATCAACCTCGGCCACGGTATCGCTGGCGGTTTCGGCAACGTAGATGCGCTCCCCGTCAGCCGACCACAGGATCGTCACCTGAAACCGCGCCTGAGCGCCCTCAGCGCCGGAGACGGCGATGGTGCGGATCACTGTGGCACTGGCGGTGTCGATCACGCTGAGGCTGCCATCCTGCAAATCAGAGGTGATCGCCACATCGCCCTGCGGCCTTACCGCAATGCGCAGCGGAAACCGCCCGGTCGCCACCGTCTCGCGCACTTCCATCGTCACCGGGTCAAGCGCAAAGGCCTGATTGGAACCCCGCGCCGAAACCCACAGCGTGCGGCCATCGGGGGCAAGCGCAATGCCTTCCGGCTCCTCACCCACCGCCACCGACAACGGCGCGCGGCGGGTCAGCAGATCAACCCGCGTCACGGTGCGCGAGCCAAGGTCAGTCGTCCATGCAATGCGCGCATCCGGGGACACGGCGAGCATATGGCTGCCGTCTTTCCCGGTGCCGAATTCAAACAATTCGCGCGCATCGTCCAGGGGATTGCGAATCCAGAATAGTGATCGCCGCCCCTCAGCCGTCACATAGAGATCGCCGTTTGCGTGCCAGACGATCCCGTGCGGCCGGGCGTTGTCACCAAGTTCGATGCTGGCCGCAGGTTCAAGACTGCCGGTGTCGAATATGTCTACGCTCGTCCCGCCATAACAGGCAAGCGCCACGTGCCGGCCATCGGGCGACGTCGCCAATTCGTGCGGGTTAGTGCAGCTGGGCAGGCGCAGCACTTCTTCGCCGGTGGCGAGGTCGACCTTTGACAGGGTGTCGCCACGCTTGGCCGCGACAAACAGCGTCGGCGGCATTTCCCCCGCCGCCGCCGCTGTCTGCGCAACCTCGGCCATAGGCACACAGGCGGTCACCGCCAGCAGCGCGCCCGCCGCGATGATGCCGCCCCCGCTACGCATCACCAGCCCGCCTTCTCGCCCTTGTTCTGTTCTTCCAGCCATTTCATCAGCGGGGCGAAATATTCGACCATCGCGGTGCCGTTCATCTGCCGTTCGCCAGTGAAGGCTTCGAGCGCATCGGGCCACGGCTTCGACGCGCCCATTTCGAGCATCGCGTTCAGCTTCGCGCCGACATCCTTGTTGCCATAGAACGAACAGCGGTGCAGCGGCCCTTCCCATCCGGCGGTATCGCAGGCAGCCTTATAGAACTGGAACTGCAACAACCGCGCGAGGAAGTAGCGGGTGTAGGATACGTTACCCGGAATGTGATATTTCGCGCCCGCATCGAACCCGTCAGCGCTGCGCTCAACCGGGGGGACAACGCCCTGATATTCAGCGCGCAGATCGTTCCAGCCGGTGTTGGTAGCGGTTTCGGGGATGCTGCCATCGAACAAGCCCCAGCGATAACGATCCAGCAGCAGGCCAAACGGCAGGAACGCCACCTTGTCCATCGCCTGACGCAGCAACAGCCCGATATCCTTGTCGGCGCTGGGCACCTGATCGGGTTTCAGCATATCGATCTGCACCAGATATTCGGGCGTGATCGACAGCGCGATCATGTCTCCGATAGCTTCATGGAAGCCATCATTCGCGCCGTCCATATGCAGCAGATCCTGCTGGTTATAGGCGCGCTGGTAGTAATTATGGCCAAGCTCGTGGTGGATCGTGGTGAAGTCGTCAGCGTTCTGCTTGATGCACATCTTGATGCGCAGATCATCGACATTGTCGATGTTCCAGGCCGAGGCATGGCACACCACTTCGCGGTCAGCCGGTTTGGTGAACTGGCTGCGTTCCCAGAAGGTTGCGGGCAAAGGTTCAAACCCCAGCGAGGAGAAAAACTGCTCGCCCACCTTGGTCATGCCAACCGCGTCAAGGTTCTTCTGCGCGATCAGATCGGTCAGGTCATAGCCAATGTCGCCCGCGCCTTCGGGGGCGACCAGCGGGTAGATATTGCCCCATTCCTGCGCCCACATATTGCCCAGCAGATCGGCGCGGATCGGGCCGGTGCGGGGCTGCACTGCGTCGCCATACTTGTCGTTCAACTTCGCGCGGACATAGGTGTGGAGCGCGATGTAGAGCGGTTTGACCTCCTGCCACATCCGTTCGGTTTCGGCAGCGAATTGATCCGGGCTCATGTCATAGCCCGAACGCCACATCGCGCCCAGATCGGCAAAACCAAGCTCCTTTGCACCTTCGTTGGCGATGCCGATCATGCGGGTGTAATCTTCGCGCATCGGCGCGCCGACATTGTCGTGCCAGCTCGCCCACATTTCCTTCAGCTCTTCGGGCGACCGTTCGAGATTGCCCATCTCGGCCTCGATATCCGATCCGTTGATCGGTTCGCCGTTCAACGTCCCCTTGCCGCGCCCGTAGGCAGACCCCAGCCGGGTGGCGATATCGTTCATTTCCTCAGCCGCGCCGGGGGTGCCAGGCGCGGGCATGGAAATGCCGTTGCGCAGCATGTCCAGCTTGCGCGCGGTTTCATCGTCCAGCCCGGCGATCTGCGCATAGCGTGCGGCCTCGTTGGCGTAGGCGACCCGCTTCAAGGTCAGCTGCGCGCCATATTTGGCCGCCATTACATCGCTGTCATGGTTGATATAGGTCGCGTTGAGCCACGAGATATGCCCATATTCCTTCGAAAACGCAGCAAGGTCGGCCTCAACTGCGGCGATCCACGCCTGCGCGCCTGCGGGCGTGAGCGGGTATTGTGCACTTGTTTGTTCCGCAGTGTCCGGCGTTGCTTGCGCGGCGAGCGGCGCGGCGGCGGCAATCGCAAGTGCGGCAGCAGCTCCCTTGAGCATCGGGCGCAGCAGCGGGGTAGAAAGTTTCATGGCAGGGGTTCCCATAAGTCGATTCAATGACAATGGGACGCGGTGTGGACTGCCACGCGGCGCGAATCAAGCCGTCAGAAAGCGCACGATCCCCTCACCCAGTTCAGGCTTGGTCGCCGAATCGAGGTGCCCGCCGGGGATTTCGGCATAGGTCGCGTCGGCCAGCAGCGCGGCGAGTTCCTGCGCCGAGCCATTATCCTCATCCCGGTTCCCGCTGATCACCAGCGCGGGGCAGGTGATGTTGGCAAGAGTGGCAAGGTCAAGATCCTCAAACGCGCCCAGCAGCAGCCGCGCCGCCGTCCGGTCAACGCCCTGCGACTTGAGGAACTGGCGCGAAAGCCAGGCCGGATCGTCGCGGGTGATGGTGTCGAATTCGTCGATCACGCGGGTAAAGAACCCCGCGCGCCGTTTCCAGTCGGCCAGGCCCGATACGCCCATCCCGGCGATCACCAGTCGGCGCGGGGCGAACACGCCAGTGGTGCAGCCATGCACCGCCGTGCGCGCGCCGAGCGAAAAGCCGCCGAGGTCATATTCACCCTTACCCAGCCCCAGATGATCGATCAGCGCGGCTATATCGCGCACCA
>JAHJSJ010000056.1 GCA_018830415.1 Alphaproteobacteria bacterium
TCCTGATCGGCCTTGGCCTGCGCCACCGCGCCGCGCGCTTCGGCCAGTTGCGCCTCAGCCTTGGCCCAGACGCCGTAGGTGCGCTCCAGCCCGGCCACATCGGTGCCAGCATAGCGATCGAGCAGCATCCGGTGCCCGCGCGGGTTCACCAACCCGCGATCATCGTGCTGGCCGTGGAGTTCGACCAGCGCAGGTGCGAGTTCGCGCAGCAGGGCAACGCTGGCGGGTTGATCGTTGATGAAGGCTTTGGAGCCGCCATCGGCCTTCACCTGCCGCCGGATCAGCAGCGGCTCACCCGGTTCGATGGTGATCTCCGCATCATCCAGCGCGGCGGCGATGGGCGCAGGCAGCACGGCGAATTCAAAACTGGCGGTGACGCTCGCCTTGTCTTCTCCGGCGCGCACCAGCGATGTTTCGGCCCGGTCGCCCAGGATCAGCCCCAGCGCATCGAGCAGGATCGACTTGCCCGCCCCCGTCTCCCCCGTCAGCACGCCAAGCCCGCGCGCGAAGGTGAGATCGAGCGCTTCGATGAGGACGATATTGCGGATCGAAAGACGGGTCAGCATGGGCGGTGCAAGGGATAGCGCAGGCCGCCGCCGCCGTCACGCTTCAAGCGAGGGGCAATCCCCAAGCCCATGCGCCGGGTTTCAGAGCGTTGAAAGCCCGCGCCCGGTGCTGAAATTTTGTGGCGGCGAATCACCTGACCGATTCGGCCCCGCACCGATTCGCGGTAGGCGGCGCAAGGCCAGCCATTTGTGCTGAAATTCAGCCCCAAAACGAAAAAAGCCCCGGTTTCCCGGGGCTTTTTACTAACTCTTGCAACGCCGACTTATTGACCGCTGCCGAAGAGGATCGAGATGAAACCCCACATAGATTTTCTCCTACCAGCGCCAATGCTGTAGGAGCGTTTTAACACAAAATTAACCATAATCAACCGTTAACTACGATTCTCCCGCCGCCCATCATCGACAACAGCTCTGGCATGGTGATTGCCCTTGCAAACAGGTAGCCTTGCGCATGGTCGCAGCCCATCGCGCGCAAGGTGGCTGCGACGGCCTGATCCTCGACACCTTCGGCCACCACCACCTTGCCCAGCGAGTGGGCGATTTCGATCGTGGCGCGCACCACCGCGCGGCTTTCTTCCGATGTCGCCATGTTCTGCACAAAGCGTTTGTCGATCTTGAGTTCGGAACTGGGCAACTTCTCGATATATTCGAGATTTGATTGCCCGGTGCCGAAATCATCGATCGAAAGACTGATCCCGCGCTGTTTGAGCGCGTCGATTTGCGGCGCGATTCGTTCGTCCTCCAACTTGGCCGTTTCGGTCAGTTCGAGCGTGAGATTGCCCGGCGGGAAGGCATGACGGCCCAGCATTGTCATGATGTCGAACATCAGATGCGCGTCGCTCAGGCTCTTGGCTGACATGTTGACTGCCAGCTTGAAGGCCGGATCAAGCGCAATCGCTTTCTTGCCGTCAACCAACGCGGCTTCCATCACCACCAGCGTCAATTCGTTGATGCGATCCCCCGCTTCGGCGGCGAGCACCAATTCTTGCGGATTGACCCACTCCTTGCCATCAGGCTGCCAGCGGATCAGCGTTTCGGCGCCGACGATCCGGCCGGTGAGCAGATCGACCTTGGGTTGGAAAGCCACCCTGATGCTGCGATCACGCAGCCCTTTTTCCAGCACCCGCAGCAATCCAACCCGCTGGTTGCGGGCTTCGAGATAGGCGGGATCATTGATGATGAACCGCGCGCCGCGCGATGCGGCTTCCTCTGCCGCCTGCATTGCTTTCTTGATCCGCTGGCCAAGCGGCAGGTCATAATTGGTGTCGATCCCCAGCGCCGGCGCACTGCTGGCCGATTGCCAATCATGGCTGATCGCGGTCTTGAGCATCAGCGCAAGGCCATCGGCATGCCGTTCGAGACTGGCAGTGTCCATCCGCGGGGCCAGCCACACCAGAACGTCGCGATCAAACGCAACATCGCCCGTCTCTCCCGGCCCTTTGATATAGGCGATCAGCGTGCTGACGAACTCGCCCAATTCGCGCGCGGTCCATTCCTCCGACATCTCGGCAAGGCTAGCGATTTTGAGCGCATAGACATCGCGTTCCGCATTGACCTGTTCCGAACTGATCGCCGATGTCGTCATCGCGTCGACATCGCTGCTGTAATATTTGCGCACGATCTGCCTTAGCCCGATACCAGCCCAGATAAGCGCCAGCAGCGCCGACATGACATCAATGTTGATGCCGAATTCATCGAGCAGCAGCGGCAGCGCCAGCAATCCCGCCCCGGTCACGACCAGCGCGCGGGTTGATTTTGTGCGGCCAAGTGACAGGGAAAGAATTGCAATGCCAGCCAGTGCCAGCGCAGGAATCCACATCAGATCAACCGGCACCCCGCGCTTGAGCGTATGCGCGCCCATGATGTGAAAATAGGCGCCCGGCACCCTGCCGTCTCTCAGCGGCAGGCGATAATAATCGGCAGATTCAAAATATGCTTCGCCGATGATAACGTTTTTGCCCGCAAGCGATGCTGCGGGAACGCGCCCGCGCAAGACATCAATGTAACTGAATGTCGGCACGGTCGCAGGGTCGAACGCGTAATCAGGATAATACCACCGAGCGGGACCCTCATAATCCGCCAGCACAGCCGAAAGTGACGCATGCCTCGATCCGTCGAGATCAACGCTGGTGGGAAAGATAACCGACAGGCCAAAAGGCCCACCAATCCCGTTCATTGCGGCAAGCTGCACAAACTTGCGGAACTCAGGAAGCGGGACGATCTCCTCAACGGTCTGGAAGCCGAATTCATGGCGTGGCGCAAAACCTAGCCAAACTTTCCCCTTGTGCCGCGAAAGCGTTTCAATGAACAATGCATTGGCAGCAGGCGAGCCTGGCGACGCATGGGCACGGTCGAACGTCACCTTTGTCACGCCCGATGCGATCAGTTCGTCGATGATACGACTGTCGTCGGTCCGCGTCGGCAATTTGCGATTGAATGAGCGAAACGTCTTGTCGTCGATCGCAATCATCACGATGTCCTGCGGCGCGGGTCTTGATCGAAGCTCCGCCCGCATGGCGCGATAAAGGTCTTCGGCGGGCAACGGCAGCTCAATCACGGCTGATACGATCCCGAACAGGATCGCAAAGATCGCCACCTTGGCGCGCTTGCTGCGGAGGAACGCCGCGCCTGAATTGCGGACGAGATCGGCTTGCAGGACATCGCCCTCATCGCCGGCAAAGCCAAAGGCGCGCCGCAGGTAGTCTACTGTTGATTGCAGTGATCTGATCATGAAGCGCGCAAATCCGAACGGGAACTGCGGTTAACCTTAGGTCGCGTTGGTTAATTCATCGCAAACGCTTCAACTGCCAGCCTTGACGGGTGCGGCACCCGATTCCCGGCAAGCCTTGCGAGACTGCCCCGTTTGCGCCACCAAGCTCGCTATGGAATTGTTCGATCTGACGGGCCGCACGGCCATTATTACTGGCGGCAATGGCGGGCTGGGCCTGGCGATGGCGCGCGGGATTGCCAAGGCCGGAGCCAATGTCGCGATCTGGGCGCGCAATTCTGGCAAGAACGCAGCTGCGCGCGACGAATTGAAGGCACTCGGCCAAGGCGAGGTGATCGCGCTAACCTGCGATGTTGGCGATGAGACCAGCATCGAAGCCGCGATGGCAGCCACGCTGGGAGCGTTGGGCCGCGCCGACACCTGCTTCGCCAATGCCGGGATTTCGGGCGCGGGCACGGCCATTCCCGATATCACTGCCGAAGGCTGGAATCAGACGATGGCGATCAACACCCGCGGCGCGGCGCTGGTTTACAAGCACGTCACCCGGCACATGATCGCCCGCGCCAAGGCTGGCGACCCCGGAGGCAAGCTGATCGCGACATCATCGGGCCAGTCGATCATGGGGGTCAACCGTTCGTCCGATTACGCGGCATCAAAGGCGGCATTAAACGGCCTCACCCGCGCCGCCGCGTTTGAATTGGCGCGCTATCAGATCACCGCCAACGCGCTGTTGTTCGGCTATTACGAAACCGACATTACCGCCAAGGCCGATCCGCGCTTTGGCGAATGGATGGCCAAACGCATTCCGCTGCGCCGGCCGGGCGATCATGCCGGGCTCGAAGGGTTGGCGGTGTTCTTTGCGTCATCGCATTCCGACTACATCACCGGGCAATGCCTGCCGGTCGATGGCGGGCTTTGCATTTCCTAATTGCGTCTGCGCTGGCACTCCCCATTTCAGACGGAACGCAGCGGCGCCCAAGCCGTTGCCGCACAAATCCTCTCGCAAATGGAATGCCCCGACCGTGGCTGATGACCAAGCCCCCGACGATTTTGGCCCTGATTACGCCAATCAGCCCGAAGATCGCGCCCGCCAGCGTGCGGTGCCTTCGGGCCGGATGGCACGGTTCGGCACCTTCGGGCGGCTGGTCGGCGGGGTTGCGGGCGGGATGGTCGCCGAAGGCGCGCGGCGGTTGGCGAGCGGCGAAGGCATTTCGGCGCGCGACCTGATCCTCACCCCCGGCAATGTCCAGCGGATGACCGACCGCCTGTCGCACCTGCGCGGCGCGGCGATGAAGATGGGCCAGATGATCAGTCTGGATGCAGGTGATTTCCTGCCCGATGAACTGTCCAAAATCCTCGGCACGTTGCGCGATCAGGCCAATTTCATGCCAACCAGGCAGCTGGATGCCGTGCTGCGCGCCGAATGGGGGCCGGACTGGCGCAAGCAATTCCGCTGGTTCAATCCCCGCCCCATCGCTGCCGCCAGCATCGGACAGGTGCACAAGGCGCTGACCCGCGATGGCGAGGAGTTGGCGATCAAGGTGCAATATCCCGGCGTTGCCAAATCGATCGACAGCGATGTCGATAATGTGATGACGCTGCTGCGCGTTGCCGGTTTCGCACCCCCCGAACTGGAAATGGAAAAGCTGATGGCGGCGGCCAAGCAGCAGTTGCACGAAGAAGCCGATTACACCCGCGAAGGCGAGCAAATGGCGCTGTATCGCGAACGGCTGGCGGGCACGCCCGGCTTCGTCGTGCCGCGCCTGCACCAAGGGCTGACGCGCGGATCGATTTTGGCGATGAGTTTTGAAGAAGGCGTTTCAATCGAGGAACTCGGCAACGAACCGCCCGAACGCCGCGATGGAGTGTTCGCGCGGATGATCCGGCTGGTGGCACGCGAATTGTTCGATTTCGGAGTGATGCAGACCGATCCCAATTTCGCCAATTTCCGTTACCGGCGCGAGACGGGCGAGATCGTGCTGCTCGATTTCGGCGCGTGTCGCCCGGTCGATCCAACCGTGGCGAACGGCTATCGCAAGATGCTGCTCGCAGGATTGGAAGGCAATGCCGATCAAGTGCTTGCCGCGACTATCGAAGCCGGGTTCATGATGCCGATTGTCGCGGAAAAACACCCGGAACGGGTCAACCGCATGATCGAAATCGTCATCAATGAAATGCGCGAGGACGCTCCGTTCGATTTCGGCGACCGGGGTTTCGTGCCGCTGCTGCGCGACGAAGGCTATGCCATCGCGCAGGACAAGGACACCTGGGCCTTTCCGCCGATTGAAACGCTGTTCGTGCAGCGCAAGGTTTCGGGCACCGCATTGCTGGGCGCGCGGTTGAAAGCCAAAGTGAATATCAGGCGCATCACCGAAGAGGTTTTGGCGAGCACAAACCCTATTCCCGCAGCGGTTGCCTGACCCCTGCTAGACCCCTCCTTGACCCCCCTTAGACCCCTCCTAGACCCGATTTATCGCCTGTTTTCCTGATGTTTCACGTGAAACATCGGTTGCTGGCAGTAGACATGACAGCCAGCTTGTCATAGTTGGTCGCGATGCACGCGGGGGGTGATCACATAACATCGGTACTGTTCGTGTGCCTCGGCAATATCTGCCGATCACCCATGGCCGAAGGCGCGTTTCGCGCCGCAGCGGCGCAGAGCGGCCTCGATTGCCACGTCGATTCGGCTGGAACCGCATCCTATCACATTGGCGATCCGCCCGATCCGCGCGCCATTGCAGTTGCCCGCTCCAACGGCGTGGACATTGCCGAACTAACCGCGCGCCAGTTGAAGGCCGATGACTTCTACCGCTTCACCCACGTGATCGCGCTCGACCGCGCCAATCTTGAAGGGATCAAGGCCCACGCCCCGCGCGATGGGACAGCCACGGTCGCGCTGCTGCTGGATGCGGTCAATGGCCGCGAAGGTGAGCCCGTGCCTGATCCCTATTACGGCGATAGCGCCGCCTTCGAAGCGGCGTGGCAGATCATCACCGAAGGGGCCCAGGCGCTGGTGCAGCGTCTGGCCAACGCAGGGTCTGACCCGCTCGCCTAACCGCCGCGCAGCAATTGCACGCCCCAATCGCGTTCAAACAAATATAACAGCAACCGCGCAGCTTCTCCGCGCGGGGAAGCCAGCCCGCCACCCGGTGCCTCTTCGCCCCGCTCGATCAGCAGCCGCGCATCGGCATGGGCGGTCGGCAGTAGCCGCTGCATTTGTTCCAGATTGGCGATCCGGAACGCCGCTTCGCCCGATTGCCGTGTGCCGAGCAATTCGCCCCCACCGCGCAATTCAAGATCCTCCTCGGCGATGCGGAACCCGTCCTGCGTTTCGCGCATCAGAGCGAGCCGCGCGCGCGCCGTTTCTGACAAAGCCCCGCCGCGCAGCAGCAGGCAGGTGGATTTCTCCGCCCCGCGCCCCACCCGCCCGCGCAGTTGGTGCAACTGGGCAAGGCCAAAGCGTTCGGCCTGTTCGATCACCATCAGCGTGGCCGCGGGGACATCGACCCCGACTTCGATCACCGTGGTCGCCACCAGCAGCCGCGCCTGCCCGCTGGAAAACCGTTCCATCGCGGCGTCTTTCACCTCCGGCCGCAACTGCCCGTGCACCAGCACCACCGCCTCGCCAAATCGCTCCTTCAGCGCGGCATAGCGGGCCTCGGCAGCGGCGATATCGGCGAGGTCAGGCACTCCGTCGATTTCGCGCACCATCGGGCACACCCAATAGGCCTGCTGCCCGCTGGCAAGGTGGCGTTCGACCCCCGCGACCACCTCGTCGATCCGGTCCTGCGGCACCACGCGCGTATCGATCGCCTGCCTGCCGGGGGGCAGTTCATCGAGGCGGCTGACATCCATCTCACCATATTGCGCAAGGGTGAGCGAGCGCGGAATCGGGGTCGCGGTCATCGCGAGGGTATGCGGCGCGCGCCGCCCCTTCGCCGCCAGCGCAAGCCGCTGCGCCACGCCAAAGCGGTGCTGTTCATCAATCACCACCAGCCCCAGATCGCGGTAATTGACGGTGTCCTGAAAGATCGCATGGGTGCCGACCAGCAACTGGATTGACCCATCCATCAGGCCCATCAAAATGCTCTCCCGCTCGCGCCCCTTGGCGCGGCCCGTCAGCAAAGCGATTTCCACCCCCGTCGGGCGCAGCATGGTGCGCAACGTTTCAAAATGCTGGCGGGCGAGGATTTCAGTGGGCGCGAGCAACGCCGCCTGCTTGCCCGCCTCCACCGCGATCAGCATGGCATTGAGCGCGACCACGGTTTTGCCCGCACCAACATCGCCTTGCAGCAGCCGCAGCATCGGCGCTTCCTGCGCCAAATCACCCGCGATCTCGGCAATGGAACGCGTCTGCGCGCCCGTCAGCGCGAAGGGCAATTGCAGCTTGGCGCGCAAGGCGCCGTCCCCTGCGAGCGCCTGCCCACGGCGGCGGCGGCCCTCGGCCTTGACCAGCAGCAGCGCGAGACTGTTGGCCAGCAATTCATCATAGGCGAGGCGGTCTCGCGCCTTGGGATTGTCCTGCTGGTGCGCCAGATGCAACGCATCGCGCCACGCGGGCCAGCCAGCTTTTGCGAACTGGCCCGGATCAATCCATTCGGGCAGGTCTGGCAGGCGGGTCAGCGCCTGTTCCACCATGCTCGCCACGCGCGGCTGGGTCAGCCCTTCGGACAGGCGATAGACCGGTTCACACAGCCGCCCCAGATGCGCCGCGCTGGCTTCCTCGACATGGTCGGGGTGAACGATCTGGAGCATATCGCCATAGCGGTCGAGCCGCCCGGCGATCCAGCGGGTCTCCCCCACAGGCAGCAGCTTTTTGGCGGTATAGGCGGCTTTGCCGAACCACGTCAGCGCGCAGACATTGCCCTTGGCATCCTGTGCCAGCACCCGATACGGCCCGCGGCTTCCGGGGCGGGGGCTGCGGTGTTCAATCGGGGTCAGCGCGATCACCACCTGTTCGCCTTCGCCCCCTTCATCCAGATCGGCAATCGCATGGCGACTGACGAAGCGTTCGGGCAGGTGATACGCAACATCCTTGATCCGGGTGAGGCCGAGCTTCTCCAGCGGCTTCATCAGTTTTGCCCCGACGCCTTCAAGCGTTTCGGTTTCGGCAAACAGGGGATTGAGGATTTCGGGCCGCATAAGGGGGCTCTAACCCCAATCATCCGTTCTGCGAAGCCTTACGACAGCGCTTGTTTGCATGGTTAATATGTGGTCTAACCTGCCCTTGACGTTACGGCTCGCAATGATTGCATTGCTTCGTCCTTGTAACAGTCAAACCAGTAGGGTCGCTCACAAACGTGTTTTTCACGGGGGGAAGACCTGACTATGATACGGAAACTTATGTTCGGAATCGCCGCTACCTCAGCGGCGCTAACTGCAATTCCAGCCGCGCCAGCCATGGCGCAAGAGGCGGAAGAGGCGCGAACCACTCACCGGATTGTGTATCTCAAGCTTGCCGATGGCGCGGGCGCGCGGTGGACAGAAATCCAGGAGACTTACAATGCTCGCGCAGCGCAACAGGCTGGATTGAAACCGGCCGCCGTGCATTGGCTAATGACCGGAAACTGGGATTTGATGCTTATCATCGAAATGCCGAATGGCCTTGCCGCGCTCGACTCTCATAATCCTCCGGCACAGGCAGCTTACAACAAGGCGTTTGTCGAAGTTGCTGGCGGCGAAGAGGCTGCGCGGAAAATCCGTGATGAATTGGGTGATTTGGTAAAGGATTCTCTGGTCACCTACAGCCACACCCATCCATAACCGCGATACTCACTTGAACCTGAATGATTGATCTGGGATTAGGGGCGCCTTTCCAATCCAAGGTGCCCCTTTTCCATGCCTGAACCGCATAGCTTTGCCGATCGCCTCGCGCGCGCCCGGTTCCGCGCATGGCATCGCGGCACGCGTGAAGCCGATTACATGATCGGCGGTTACTTTGATCGCTACCACGCCGGTTGGGGTGAACCGGAACTGGCGTGGTTCGAAGCCTTGCTCGATGAAGATGACGTCGATGTGATGGCTTTCGCGCTTGGCACCGCCGTGCCGCCGGAGCATCTGGCAGGCGACCTGCTCATCGCCATGCAAAAACTCGATTACGTCGATATTCCGCGATAAACACCCGCGCCGCTTTACTGGAAACCTATGCCCGATCTCTCGCGCATCCTTGCGGCCAACGATCCGCTGACCCTCGCCTCGCTCCCGCGCGGGAGCCTGCCGCTGGTGCTGGCCGATCTCGCCCGCGCGGCCAAACGCCGGGCGGTGTTCATCGCGCCCGACGATGCGGCGATGCGCGCGGCGGTGGACGCGGCGCAGTTCTTCGCGCCCGAGATTGATGTCTTCGCCTTCCCCGCGTGGGATTGCCTGCCCTATGACCGGGCCAGCCCCGCGCTGGCGATCAGCGCCGAACGCCTTGCCGCGCTCCATCGCCTGCAACAACCCGGCGGTGCGCAGCAATTGCTGGTCACGACTGTCAACGCCGTATTGCAACGCGTGCTCACCCCCTTCCGGGTGCGCGAAAGCGTGCGCGAATTCCGCGTTGGCACCAATATCGGCCATGCCAGCCTTGCCGCGCTGCTGACCCGGCAGGGCTATGCGCGCACCGATACGGTGATCGACCACGGTGAATTTGCAGTGCGCGGATCGATTGTCGATATTTTCCCCTCCAGCCTTGATGCAGGCCTTCGGCTCGATTTCTTCGGCGATGAACTGGAAAGCCTGCGGCTGTTCGATCCGGCCACGCAGATGACGGTGGAACGGGTGGATCAGCACCTGCTGCTGCCTGCCAGCGAGGCGCTGCTCGACGACAACAGCATCAAACGTTTTCGTAGCCGTTACCGCGAGCTGTTCGGCGCGAACGCCACGCAGGATCCGCTGTATGAGGCGGTGTCTGACGGGCGGCGGCTGGCCGGGATGGAGCATTGGCTGCCGCTGTTCGAGGAACGGCTGGCGACAATTTTCGATCACCTCGGCAAGGATGATGTCGTCGTCATCGATCAGGGGGCAATTGGCGCGGCCGAGGAACGGCTTGGTGACATCGCCGATTACCACGAACAACGCGGCCGGATCGCGAGCGAGAAGAAAGGCAGCTATCGCCCGCTCGGCCCCGATGCGCTGTATCTGACGCGGGCTGAATTTGACGCGTCGCTGGCTGCTGCCCCAGCCCACCGGGCTAACGGTTTTGCAGCCGAGGGCGGCGCCAATGTGCTCGATTTCGGCTTCCGTTCGGCGCGCGATTTTGCACCTGAGCGCGGGCGCGGTGAAAATGTTTACGAAGCCGCCGCCGCGCATTTCCAAACCGTGGCAAAGGCGGGCCGCAAGCCTTTGTTCGCCGCCTATTCCACCGGCAGCGCCCGCCGCATCGCATCAATCCTTGAAGAAGCCGGCGCGCCAACTGTGCTGGCGGACAATTGGCAACACGCGCACGGGCTGGCCGCCAAAGGCAAATGCGCGGTGGTTGTCCTGCCGCTGGAAACGGGGTTCGCCAGCGACACGCTCGAACTCCTTACCGAAGCCGATGTGCTGGGCGACCGGCTGGTGCGCCGCAAGAAAAAGCGCCGCGATTCCGATGCCTTCCTTGCCGAGCTTCAGGCGCTGTCGCGCGGCGATCTTGTGGTTCACATCGAACACGGGATCGGACGCTATCTCGGGCTTGATCCGATCACTGTGGGCAAAAGCCAGCA